>NZ_JBYSXL010000028.1:19360-53744 GCF_058782155.1 Methylobacterium sp. FW306-05-D | reverse complement strand
GTGGGGCATGACGGACTCAGGGGCGGACGGGACGAGTCAGCTTGACGGATACCGGGAGACCGGGAAGGCCTTGCCGCAACCTGGCTTCGTGAGGCAAAGCCGTCGATACGCGCTCAGCGTGTGACTAGCCCATCGATGGATGCCGCCCATGTTTCTCGCCCCGATCGCCGCTTTCCTAACCGGTCTGGCCCTGGGTTCATCAAGGGGTTTCGCAGGCCCACATTCACGCTCAGAGGTGCGCTCGCGCTCGGTCTCGTCCTGGGCGTCCCCGCCCTCCTTCTCCACCTGAACGGGGCGGACCCCGCGATCTTCGCCCTTCTTCTGGGCGGGCTTCTGGTGACCTACCTCTCTCTCCAGGCCGGACTTCTCATAGGCGACAGAATCGCCAAATGGAGAGGACGCCGTGCCTCCTGACGGTGTACCGGCCGATGGCCGTCGCCCCCTCGAACATCGCGGAGGTCGCGCCCAAAACACCTTGAAAACCGCGGCGAACCGGCCTATTTGTCAGTCATCAGTTCTGGTTGCAGTTGAGAGACTGCGGTTCGGGAGTGGGCCCCACCGGGTCCGCTCTTTTTTATTGCCGCATGCCCTCCGCGCCGGATCGCCTCCGACAAGGCCGGACTTCAAGCGCAGCATGGCGGACAACCACAACAGCGAGCTCACCGAGAAGCGCCTCATCACCGAGACCGGTGTTGCCGCACGGGTGGTGCAGGTCATCGAGGGCTCGATCCAGGGCCTGGGCTATCGCGTGGTCCGGGTGAAGGTGTCGAGCGCCAACGGCTGCACGGTGCAGATCATGGCCGAGCGGCCGGACGGCACCATGACGGTGGACGATTGCGAGGCGGTGAGCCGGGCGATCTCGCCGCTCCTCGACCTCGACGACCCGGTGGGCAAGGCCTACTACTTGGAGGTCTCCTCGCCGGGCATCGATCGACCTCTAGTGCGGGCCGTCGATTTCGCGCGCTGGGCCGGCTACGAAGCCAAGATCGAGCTTGCCGTTCCGATGGAGGGCCGCAAGCGCTTCCGCGGCATCATCGGCGCGCCGAACCCCGATGGGCTCACCGTACCGATCGATTTGCCCGACGTGAAGGAAGGCTTGCCGAGCCGCATCGACCTGCCGCTGCGCGACCTCGGGGATGCCTACCTGGTGCTCACGGATGAACTGGTCCGCGAGTCCCTGCGCCGTGGCGGTCCGCCCGTCCTCGACGACGATACGGACGACGAGGACGAGGACGAGGACGAGGCGGAGCTCGAAGCCGAACCAGCCCCTGCACCGCTCAAGAAGAAGATTTCCCGTCCCCTGAAACCGAAGGCGTCGCAGCGGCCGAAGCCCGTGAAGGTCGAGACCGAGGAAAGTCTCGCCATCAAGGCCCGGAACAAGGCGAAGCCCGTCCGCACCAAGGCGGTGCGGGTGAAGGAAGACGGCAAGCTCCACTAACACGCCCGAATCCCCACCCCGCCGAGCGGCGAAGGGGATCGCGACGGAACACGACGAAGAGAAGGACGAAAACCGATGGCTGTCGTCAGCGCCAACAGGCTCGAACTCCTGCAGATCGCCGAAGCGGTCGCCCGCGAGAAGGTGATCGACCGCTCCATCGTCATCGACGCGATGGAGGAAGCCATCGCCAAGGCCGCACGCTCCCGCTACGGCGCCGAGACCGACGTGCATGCCGAGATCGACCCGAAGACCGGAGCGCTCCGCCTGTCGCGCCACCTCGTGGTGGTCGATCAGGTCGAGAACGATGCCCGTGAGGTCACCCTGGAGCAGGCCCGCCGCTACAACCCCGGCGCCCTCGTGGGCGACGTGATCTCCGACACCCTGCCGCCCTTCGATTTCGGCCGTGTCGCCGCTCAATCGGCCAAGCAGGTCATCGTCCAGAAGGTCCGCGACGCCGAGCGCGACCGCCAGTTCGACGAATACAAGGACCGCATCGGCGAAGTCGTGAACGGCCTCGTGAAGCGCGTCGAGTACGGCAACGTCATCGTCGACCTCGGGCGTGGCGAGGGCATCGTGCGGCGCGACGAGATGATCCCGCGCGAGACCTTCCGTCCGGGCGACCGCATCCGCTCCTACCTGTTCGACGTTCGCCGCGAGGTGCGCGGGCCGCAGATCTTCCTGTCGCGCTCGCATCCGCAGTTCATGGCCAAGCTGTTCGGCCAGGAAGTGCCGGAAATCTACGACGGGATCGTCGAGGTGAAGGCCGTGGCCCGCGATCCGGGTTCGCGCGCCAAGATCGCGGTGATCTCGCGCGACGGCTCGATCGATCCCGTCGGCGCCTGCGTGGGCATGCGCGGCTCCCGCGTCCAGGCGGTGGTCGGCGAGTTGCAGGGCGAGAAGATCGACATCATCCCGTGGTCCGAGGACCAGGCCACCTTCATCGTCAACGCGCTCCAGCCGGCGGAAGTCGTCAAGGTCGTGCTCGACGAGGAGGCGGACCGCATCGAGGTGGTGGTGCCCGATGATCAGCTCTCGCTGGCGATCGGCCGCCGCGGCCAGAACGTGCGGCTCGCCTCGCAGCTCACGGGCTGGGACATCGACATCCTCACCGAGGCCGAAGAGTCCGAACGCCGGCAGAAGGAGTTCGCCGAGCGCACCGCCGTGTTCATGGAAGCCCTCGACGTCGACGAGACGGTGGGCCAGCTCCTGGCGGCGGAAGGCTTCCGCAACGTCGAGGAGATCGCCTATGTCGAGCCGGGCGAACTCGCCAACATCCAGGGCCTCGACGAGGAGAGCGGCACCGAGATCCAGGCACGCGCTCAGGATCATCTTGCCCGCGTCGAGTCGGAGTTCGATGCCAAGCGCCAGGAACTCGGCGTGCAGGACGAACTGCGCGAGATCGACGGCATCACCACGCCTATGCTGGTGGCCCTCGGCGAGAACGACGTGAAGACGATCGAGGATCTGGCCGGGTGCGCTACCGACGATCTCGTTGGCTACACCGAGGGACGCGGTCCGGAGACCAAGCGCCATGCCGGTTACCTCGACGGTTTCGAGGTCTCGCGGGCCGAGGCGGAGGCCATGGTGATGGCGGCCCGCGTCCATGCCGGCTGGATCGAGGCGCCGACGGAAGCCGAGGCGTCCGAGACCGCCGACGAGGAACCGGCCTCGGCCTGAGGCGGCGAATCGAGGACCCCGCGATCGTGGATCGCGGGGATGTGTACGGGACGATCAGAGAAACCGACGCTGCATGACGGGCGAAACCGCAGACGTGACCGACGCCGCCGCCGAGCCGGACCCGAGCACGCTGCTCGATACGGGGCTGGGGCGGGGTCGCGCCAATGCTCTCCGCACATGCCTCGTCACCCGCGTGTCTCAGCCACCCGCCGGATTGATCCGCTTCGTACTCGGACCCGACGGCACCGTGATACCCGACCTACGGGCACGCCTGCCCGGCCGCGGTGCCTGGCTCACGCCGACCCGCGCGGTGGTCGACGAGGCGGTGAAGCGACGCGCCTTCCAGCGCGCCTTCAGGACCAAGGACGCCATCGCCACCGATCTCTCCGACCGGATCGCGGAGGGGCTTCGATCCGATCTGCGCCAGTCGCTGTCGCTGGCCAACAAGGCCGGCTGCGTGGTGGCGGGCTTCGCCAAGGTCGAGGCGGCGATCGGCGACAAGGCCGGCGTCGCGGCGGTGATCCAAGCCTCCGACGGCAGCGCGGACGGACGGCGCAAGATCGTCGCGGCATTGCACCGGCGGCATGGCAGTGCCATATCGGGCATACCCGTCATCGATGACCTGTCCAACGAAGAATTGGACATGGCCTTGGGTCGGGATCATGTGATACATGCGGCTCTCGTCGCAGGAGTCGGAGCTTCCGGCTGCCTTGCGCGTTGGCGTCGGCTCCGCTCCTTCGAAGGTTTGGCGACGACGGCCGAGGAGGCCGGCTCCGCCCGCAATGGGCAGGCCGTTTCCGATCTGCACGACGATTGAAGTGACGGATCTACCCGGCGCACAGCAGTTTGCCGGTTCACGGGACGATGGAAACCCTCAGGGTTTGGACTGAATGAGCGATACGAACAATCCGGGCGACAAGACGCAGGCGAGACCCCCTTCGAAGCCGCTGTCCTTGAAGCGCCCGATCGAGCAGGGAACGGTGCGTCAGAGCTTCTCCCATGGCCGCTCCAAGCAGGTCGTGGTCGAGACGGTGAAGCGCCGTGTCATCGGCGCGGCGCCGGCTGCCCCCGCGCGTGAGACGACGCCGGTCGCCCCTGCGACGCGGGTGGCTCCGCCCCCGCCTCCGGCCGCGCCGCGTCAGGCTCAGCGGTCCGCCAACGGGGTCGTGCTTCGCACGCTAAGCGAGCAGGAGAGCAACGCCCGTGCGGCCGCCCTCGCCGACGCCAAGCGCCGCGAGGCCGAGGCGCAGAAGCGTGCCGAGGCGGAAGCCGCCGCGGAACGCGAGCGCCTGGCCGCCGAGCAGCGCGAGCGCGAAGCCGTCGAAGCGAAGAAGCGCGAGGAAGAGGCCCGCCGCCGCAAGGAGGAAGAGGACCGCCGCGCCGCCGAGGAGGCAGAGCGCGCCGCCGCAACGGCGGCTCAGGACGCTGCGAAGGCCGAGGCCGCACCGACCGCACCGACCGTGTCGAAGACCGCTCCGATGCCGGCGGCCCCGACCATCGTGCGCTCGGCGCCCCCGGCCCCTGCTGCTCCGGCGGCGGAGCGTCCCGCTCCGGCTGCCGCTCCGGCCCGGCCTGCGGCTCCGACTGCGCCGGCCCGCCCGGCTGCGCGTCCCCCGCTCACGGCCCGCCCGGCGACGGCCGAGCCCCGCAAGACCATCACGGCCGACGTGCGCAAGCCGCGCGACCTGAACTTCATGGCCCGTCCCGCTCCGGCACCGGAGCCCGAGCCCACGGCACCGACCGCGGCCACCGCAGCGCGTCCGGCCGGTGGCGTCGCACCGGCCCGCACGGCCGGCCGGCCGCAGGCTGCCGAGGAGGAGAGCGAGCAGAAGCGCGTCATCCGCCGCCCCGGCATGCCGCTCAAGATCATCACGCCGCCCAAGACCCCGAAGCAGCCGGGCGGCGACCGCAACCGCGGCCGTCTCACGATCGCCACCGCCACCTCCGGCGAGGACGAGCGCACGCGCTCGGTCGCCTCGTTCCGCCGCCGCCAGCAGCGCATGAGCGGCAACCGGCAGGTGGAGCAGAAGGAGAAGCTCTCCCGCGAAGTGACGATCCCAGAGACGATCACGATCCAGGAGCTCGCCAACCGCATGTCGGAGCGCGCGGTGGACGTCATCCGCCTTCTGATGAAGCAGGGCCAGATCCACAAGATCACCGACGTGATCGATTCGGATTCGGCACAGCTCATCGCCGAGGAACTCGGCCACACCGTACGCCGCGTCGCCGAGTCGGATGTCGAGGAAGGCCTGTTCAGCGACGAGCCGGAGCTGGAGGAGGATCTCGATCCGCGTCCCCCGGTCGTCACCATCATGGGCCACGTCGACCACGGCAAGACCTCGCTCCTCGACGCCATCCGCAAGACCACCGTGGTCTCCGGCGAGGCCGGCGGCATCACGCAGCACATCGGCGCCTATCAGGTCGCGGCCCCCAGCGGCGACATGGTGACCTTCATCGACACGCCCGGCCACGCGGCCTTCACCTCCATGCGCGCCCGCGGCGCGAAGGTGACGGACATCGTCGTGCTCGTGGTGGCGGCCGATGACGGCGTCATGCCCCAGACGGTGGAGGCGATCTCCCACGCCAAAGCGGCGGGCGTTCCCCTCATCGTGGCGATCAACAAGATCGACAAGCCCGATGCGAACCCCCAGCGGGTCCGCACCGAGTTGCTGCAGCACGACATCCAGGTCGAGTCCATGGGCGGCGAGACCCTCGAATTCGAGGTTTCGGCCAAGACCGGCGACGGTCTGCCGGAGCTTCTCGAGGGCCTGCAGCTCCAGGCCGAGATCATGAACCTGCGCGCCAACGAGACGCGTGACGGTGAAGGCACGGTCATCGAGGCCAAGCTCGATCGCGGTCGCGGCCCTGTGGCCACGGTCCTGGTTCAGCGCGGCACCCTGTTCACCGGCGACATCGTCGTGGCCGGCGCCGAGTGGGGCCGCGTGCGCGCTCTCATCGACGACAAGGGCGAGAACGTGCCCTATGCCGGCCCATCGGTCCCGGTCGAGGTGCTCGGTTTCAACGGCACCCCGGATGCGGGCGACCGCGTCGTGGTCGTGCCGAACGAGGCCCGGGCCCGCGAGGTCACCGAGTACCGTGCCCGCCAGAAGCGCGAGCGCCTCGCCGCCCGCACCGGTGGCGCGAATCGGTCGCTCGTGGACATGATGCGCGACCTCAAGGAGGGCGCCGGCCGCAAGGAACTGGCTCTCGTCGTCAAGGGCGACGTGCAGGGTTCGGTCGAAGCCATCAACGGCGCGCTGGAGAAGCTCGGCAACGACGAAGTCTCGGCGCGCATCCTGCTCGCTGGCGTCGGCGGCATCACCGAGTCGGACATCACCCTGGCGGAGGCCTCGAAGGCCGTCGTCATCGGCTTCAACGTGCGGGCCCACAAGGAAGCGCGCGAATCGGCCGAGCGGAACGGTGTCGAGATCCGCTACTACAACATCATCTACGACCTCGTGGATGACATTAAGTCGACCCTGTCGGGCATGCTTCCGCCGACCTTGCGCGAGGAGCGTCTCGGCGAGGCCCAGATCCTGCAGATCTTCGACGTGTCGAAGGTCGGCAAGATCGCCGGCTGCCGCATCACCGACGGTGTGGTCCAGCGCGGCGCCCATGTCCGCCTGATCCGCGACAGCGTGGTCATCCACGAGGGCAAGCTCGCCCAGCTGAAGCGCCTGAAGGACGACGCGAAGGAAGTCACCGCCGGCTACGAGTGCGGTATGTCCTTCGAGAACTTCCAGGACATGCGGGCCGGCGACACCATCGAGTGCTACCGGGTCGAGGAGATCCGCCGCACGCTCTGAGCGGGGGATCCGGCTCGAAATACCAGCGGGGTCGCGACGAGGTCGCGGCCCCGTTCTCGTTCCGGCGGGGGTGACCCGCGCCTCCGCGCGGGGACGACGCGGAAACCTGCGCGACAGGCCTATATCCCGGAGGCCGATCTGGGCTAAGAGGGTCGCCTTCGACGTCCGCTTCGTTTCCGGCCGGCTCGGCGTTTCCGTGCGGCGGCACCTCGATGTTCCGTTTCAGCGACGCATCGTCCGCGGCTCCCGGCGCGCCGGTGTCGAACCGTTTCGACGACAAGACGATCAGAATCCGACATGGCCCAGAGACAGACACCCACCGGACCCTCGCAGCGCCAGCAGCGCGTCGCCGAGCTGATCCGCCACGCCATCGCCGAGGTTCTCCAGCGCGGGGACATCCAGGACCCGGTGCTGAGCGCGCATGTGATCACGGTGCCGGAGGTGCGCATGTCGCCGGACCTGAAGCTCGCCACCGCCTACATCATGCCGCTCGGCGGCCTCGACGAGGCGCCGGTGCTCGCCGCGCTCGCGCGCAACAAGAAGGCGCTGCGCCAGGAGGTCGCCCGCCGGGTGAACCTGAAATACGCGCCCGACCTGCGCTTCCTGCGCGACGAGACCTTCGACGAGGCCGACCGGATCGACGCCCTGCTGCGGACTGATAAGGTACGGCGCGATCTCGAATCGCCGGCCGTGGAGACAGAGGACGGCGCGTCGGACCCCGACGCGGCCTGACGCCCGCCGCGCGGGAAGCGGTGCCGATTCTCCGGCCCGGAGCGGCGGAGACCCGAGGACGGCAAACCCCGAACGGGACGGATGACGGCGCCGAGCGGGCCGCCCGCCCCCTATGATCAGTGACCGAGGACCCCCATGATCAACGAACCGACCGTCGAGCGCACCGAGGGCTCAGCGCTGCCGAACCCGGCGGACCGGCCCATGGCCGCCGAGGGCCGTCGTCCGCCGCGGGGCGCGCCGCGCCCGGACCGGCCGAAGCGCCGCGACGTCAACGGCTGGGTGATCCTCGACAAGGGCGTGGGCATGACCTCGACCCATGCGGTCGCGGTGGTGAAGCGCGCCTTCAACGCCAAGAAGGCGGGCCATGCCGGCACCCTCGACCCGCTGGCCTCCGGCATCCTGCCGATCGCGCTGGGCGAGGCGACCAAAACGGTCCCGTTCGTGATGGACGGGCGCAAGGCCTACATCTTCACGGTGACCTGGGGCATCGAGACCGACACCGACGACGCCGAGGGGCGTCCCGTCGCCACCAGCGAGGCGCGCCCGACCCGGGAGGCCGTCGAGGCGGCGCTGCCGACCTTCATCGGCGCCATCGAGCAGGTGCCGCCGCGCTACTCGGCGATCAAGATCGCCGGCGAACGCGCCTATGACCTCGCCCGCGACGGCGAGGAGGTGGTGCTGGTGGCGCGCCCGGTGCAGATCGACCATCTCGCGGTGGTCGAGCACAGCCCCGAGCGCACCGTGATCGAGGCCGCCTGCGGCAAGGGCACCTATGTCCGCGCCATCGCCCGCGACCTCGGCCGCCTGCTCGGCTGCTACGGCCACGTCTCGGCCCTGCGCCGCACCCGCGTCGGGCCGTTCACGGAAGCCGATTCCTGCCAGGTCGCCGCCCTCGAGGAAGCCGGGCCGGACGGCAATGCCGGCCATCTCCATCCCGTCGAGACCGCCCTCGACGCGGTGCCCTCGGTGCCGGTCTCCCGCGACATGGCCCTGCGCCTGATGCGCGGGCAGCCGGTGATCCTGCGCGGACGCGACGCCCCGGTGGAGGGCAAGGCCTTCGCCACCTGCGGCGGCATCCTGGTGGCGGTGGGCGACGTCGAGCGCGGCGAACTGGTGCCGCACCGGGTGTTCCACCTCGGCGGGACCGCCAACCGCCCGGCCTGAGCGGGGCGCTCGGCTCTCCTCGCCGTCAGGACCGGGCGCCGCGCCCTCGCTGCGGGGCGCCGACGGCGTCGGCACCACCTTGCGCGTCTGGATTCCGGGTTCCGCTCCGCGGCCCGGGGGTGGCAGGGTGCTCTGTTCGGGACCGGTGGAGCCGTACCCACCTCTATCCCCTCCCGAAGAGTCCGCCCCGTCAGTCCGGGGCGCCGCAGGCGAGCCCGGACCCGCAGGGGCGCGCCAGCGGCGTGCCATCCGGAACCGCCGACGGTTTCAAGTCCTGCACTCCCTGCGCGTCTGGATTCCGGGTTCCGCTGCGCGGCCCCGGGATGACGGGGTGCCAGGGTCGGAGGCCAGTGGAGCGGGCCCCACCTTCCTCTTCTGCCGACAAGCGACAGCCGGTGCAATCGCAGCCCGCACCACACGGTCATTCCAGGGCGCCGCAGGCGAGCCCGGACCCAGAGGGGCGCGCCGGCGGCGTGCCATCCGGAACCGCCGACGAGCGACGGGGCGCAGCCCGTCACTTCCGCAGCGGCACGCCCTTCGTGGTGAAACGCGGCGCGCCCGGATGGCGCGAGGGGCCGGTCGGGCCCCGCCCCTTGCCCGCGCCCGTGCCCGACGGCTGCGAGAGCGGGACGAGCTGGTCCGGCCTCGGCCCGATCAGGTCGGCGCGGCCCATCTCCCTCAGGGCCTCGCGCAACAGGGGCCAGTTCTCCGGGTCGTGGTAGCGCAGGAACGCCTTGTGCAGCCGGCGCTGCCGCATCCCCTTGATCGCGTCGACCGGCTCGCTGCCGCCGCGGCGCACGCCCTGCAGCGGGTTGATCTCGGTGTGGTACATGGTCGTGGCGGTCGCCATCGGCGAGGGCAGGAACGTCTGCACCTGGTCGGCGCGATAGTCGTTCTTCTTGAGCCAGAGGGCGAGGTTCATCATGTCCTCGTCGGTCGTGCCCGGATGCGCCGCGATGAAATACGGGATCAGGTAGTATTTCTTGCCGGCCTTCTTGGCGGCGGCGTCGAACATCTCCTTGAAGCGGTCGTAGGTGCCGATCCCCGGCTTCATCATCAGGTCGAGGGGGCCGCGCTCGGTGTGCTCGGGCGCGATCTTGAGGCGCCCGCCGACATGGTGGGTCACGAGTTCCTCGACGTATTCCGGGCTCCGGACCGCGAGGTCGTAGCGCACGCCCGACGCCACCATCACCTTCTTGACGCCCTCCACCTCGCGGACCTTGCGATAGAGGCGGATCAGGTCGTCGTGCGAGGTGTTCAGGTTCGGGCAGATGTCCGGGAAGACGCAGGAGGGCAGCCGGCACGCCGCCTCGATCTTCGGGTCCTTGCAGGCCATCCGGTACATGTTGGCGGTCGGTCCGCCCACATCCGAGATCACGCCCGTGAAGCCCGGCGTCTTGTCGCGGATCAGCTCGATCTCGCGCAGGATCGAGCCTTCCGAGCGGTTCTGGATGACGCGGCCCTCGTGCTCGGTGATGGAGCAGAAGGTGCAGCCGCCGAAGCAGCCGCGCATGATCGTCACGGAGAACTTGATCATGTCCCAGGCGGGGATCTTCGCGTCGCCGTAGGAGGGATGGGGGGCCCGCGCGTAGGGCAGGTCGTAGACCGCATCCATCTCGTCGCTGGTCAGCGGGATCGGCGGCGGGTTGACCCACAGGTCCCGGTCGCCGTGGCGCTGGACGAGCGGGCGGGCATTGCCGGGGTTCGCCTCCCGGTGCAGGACGCGCGAGGCGCGGGCATAGGCCTCCTTGTCGTCCTTGACCTCGTCGTAGGCGGGTAGCCGGATCACGGTCTCGCCGGGCCGGCGGGCGGCGGCCTCGTCCGCCGAATCGAGATCGTCGGCGGGCAGCTCGGCATAATGGGCGGGCACGCGGCGGAACAGGGCGACGCCCCGGACCGAATCGAGGTCCTTCGGCGCCTCGCCGGCCGCGAGGCGGTTCGCCACCTCGACCACGGCGCGCTCGGCATTGCCGTAGATGAGAAGATCCGCCTTCGCGTCCGCCAGGATCGACCGGCGGACCTTGTCGGACCAGTAATCGTAGTGCGCGATCCGGCGCAGCGACGCCTCGATGCCGCCGAGGATGATCGGCACGTCCTTGTAGGCCTCGCGGCAGCGCTGCGTGTAGACGATGGTGCAGCGGTCCGGGCGGGCGCCGCCCTCCCCGCCCGCCGTATAGGCGTCGTCGCTGCGCAGGCGACGGTCCGCCGTGTAGCGGTTCACCATCGAATCGAGATTGCCGCCGGTCACGCCGAAGAACAGCGTCGGCCGGCCCAGCGCCTTGAACGGCTCCGCCGAGTGCCAGTCGGGCTGGGCGATGATGCCGACCCGGAAGCCCTGCGCCTCGAGCAGCCGGCCGATGATGGCCATGCCGAAGCTCGGGTGATCCACGTAGGCGTCGCCCGTCACCAGCACGATGTCGCAGGCGTCCCAGCCGAGCGCCGCCATCTCGGCGCGGTTCATCGGCAGGAACGGCGCCGCGGTCCCGTGCGGCGGCGCCTTGCAGGCCAGGGGAGCCACGGATCGGCTCGCGGAAGCTTGGAGGTCCATGGGGTCCGTGCATAGACCGCCGGGACCGCAATCTCAATCGAGGCCGCGGGGGCCGGGAGACGCAGCGCACCCGCGGCGGGCGAGCCCCGCGCCGGTCCGCCTCAGGCGCCCCGGATCGGCAGCCCCGTCTCGATCACCCGCGCCCAGAGCGAGGCGCCGTAGGGGGCGGCGGCGTCGTTGAAGTCGTAGTCCGGGTGGTGCAGGCCGGCGCTGTCACCGTTGCCGAGGAAGATGTAGGCGCCGGGGCGGTGGGCGAGCATGTAGGAGAAATCCTCGGCCGCCATCATGGGCGCCACCGCCCGGTCGATGCCCGCCTCGCCGACGAGCTCCGCCGCCACGCCGGCGATGAAGTCCGTCTCGGCCGGGTGGTTCTCGGTGACGGGGTAGCCGCTGTTGAAGTCGATGGTGCCCGCGGCGCCGAAGCCCCGGGGTACGTGGGTGACGATCTCGGTGATGCGGTCCTGGATCAGGCTCCGCATCGGCTTCGAGAGCGCCCGCATGGTGCCCCGCAGGACCACGCATTGCGGCAGCACGTTGAAGGCCTCCCCCGCCTCCAGGGCGCAGACCGAGACCACCGCGCTCTCCAGGGGATCGACGTTGCGCGACACCACCGATTGCAGGGCCGTGATCACGTGGCTCGCCACCAGCACGCTGTCGATGGCGTTGTGCGGCTGGGCGGCGTGGCCGCCCCGGCCCTCGATGGTGATGGTGAAGCGGTCCGTGGAGGCCATGATCGGGCCCGGCCGGATGGCGAAGGTGCCCAGCGCCTGGCCCGGGATATTGTGCATGCCGTAGACCGTCTCGACGCCGAAGCGCTCCATCAGCCCGTCGCGGACCATGGCCTCGCCGCCGCCGCCGCCCTCCTCCGCCGGCTGGAAGATCAGCACCGCCGTGCCGTCGAAGTCGCGGGTCTCGGCGAGGTACTTCGCGGCACCCAGCAGCATCGCCGTGTGCCCGTCATGCCCGCAGGCGTGCATCTTGCCCGGCACCGTGGAGCGGTAGGGCAGGTCGCGCACCTCCTGGATCGGCAGGGCGTCCATGTCGGCGCGCAGGCCGATGGCGCGGTTCGAGCCGTGGGCGCGGCCCCGGATCACGCCGACGACGCCGGTGCGGCCGATGCCGGTGGCGACCGTGTCGCAGCCGAAGGCCCGCAGCTTGTCGGCCACGAAGCCGGCGGTGCGGTGGACGTCGTATTGCAGCTCGGGATGCGCGTGGAGATCGTGGCGCCAGGCGGCGATCTCGTCCGCTAAGGCGGCGATCCGGTCGAGGACGGGCATGGACAGCGACTTTCGAGAGGCGACGGCTCTCAAGGGGGACGCGCCGGGGTTGCGACGGCGCTGACGCAGCAAACAAGAGGCCAGGGACAGGGTCAACGCTTGCCGCGCCGGGAAGGCGGGGCTTCGGGGTCGCGCTCCCCCTGCCGCGGTGTCGCGCCGGGGGCGCCCCGGAAGCCGGATGGCGCGCCTTCGGGATCGCGTGGCGCGCCTTCGGGATCGCGTGGCGCGCCTTGGGGATCGCGTGGCGCACCTTGGGGACCGGCGGCGAGGTCGTCGAGGATCGGGCAGTCGGGCCGGGCATCGCCCCCGCAATGGGCAGCGAGGTCCTCCAGGGTGCGGGCCATGCCTTCCAGCGCGGCGATCCGGCCACGCAGGTCCGCCACGTGGTCGAGGGCGAGGCGCCGGACCTGGGCGCTCGCCCGCGCGCGGTCCTGCCAGAGGGCGAGGAGCGCCCGGATGTCCTCCAGGGTGAAGCCGAGGTCGCGGGCCCGGCGCACGAAGCGCAGGGCGTGGAGATCGGCCGGGGCGTAGAGCCGGTAGCCGCCGGGCGTCCGCTCGGCCGGGGCCAGCAGGCCGGTGTCCTCGTAGTAGCGGATCATCTTGGCCGAGACGCCGGTGGCGCTGGCGGCCTCGCCGATGGTGACGGCGCCCGCGCTCATGCCGCCGCCCTCCGGTCCGCTCCCTCCCGGCCGCCGGCCCGGCGCAGGCGCAGGGCGTTGGCGAGGACGAAGACGCTCGACAGCGCCATGGCGCCGGCCGCAAGCACCGGCGAGAGCAGCGGTCCGCCGAAGGCGTGGAGCAGGCCCGCCGCCACCGGGATCAGCGCGACGTTGTAGGCGAAGGCCCAGAACAGGTTCTGGCGGATGTTGCGCATCACCGCGGCCGAGAGCCGGATCGCGGTGACGAGGCCCGAGAGCGCCCCCGACATCAGCACCACGTCGGCGGCCTCCACCGCGATGTCGGTGCCGGTGCCGATGGCGAGCCCGACATCCGCCTCGGCGAGCGCCGGCGCGTCGTTGATGCCGTCGCCCACGAAGGCCACGGCGCCGTGGCGGGCGCGCAGGGCCTGCACCGCCGCAACCTTGCCCCCGGGCAGGATCTCGGCCGACACGGTCTCGATGCCCAGGCTCCGGGCCACCGCCTCGGCGGCGGCGCGGCCATCCCCGGTGACCATCGCCACGACGAGGCCGCGGGCGCGCAGGGCCGCCACCGCCTCGGCCGCGCCGGGCTTGACCGGGTCGGCCACCGCCACGAGGGCGGCGAGGCGCCCGTCGACGGCGACGCAGAGCGGGCTGCGGCCCTCGCTCCCGAGGCGGGCGGCCTCGGCCTCGAGGGCTTCGGCGGCGATGCCGAGGCGGTCGAGGAAGCGCCGGGTCCCGACGGCGACGGAGCGGCCCTCCACCGTCCCGGCGATGCCGTAGCCGGGCTCCGCCGCGAAGGCCGTCACGGTCCCGAGCGCCAGTCCGCGCGCGTCGGCCGCCGCCACGAGGCTGCGGGCGACGGGGTGCTCGGAGCGCGTCTCGAGGCTGGCGGCGAGGCGCAGGGCCTCCTCCGCCGCGAAGCCCGGCGCGGCGACGAGGTCGGTGAGCGTCGGGCGGCCGAGGGTGAGCGTGCCGGTCTTGTCGAAGGCGACCACGCGGACCTCGCGCAGGCGCTGGAGGGCCTGGCCGTTGCGGAACAGCACGCCGCGTTCCGCCGCGCGGCCGGTGCCCACCATGATCGAGGTCGGGGTCGCGAGGCCCATGGCGCAGGGACAGGCGATGATGAGCACCGCGATGGCGTTGACGAGCGCCAGGCCCAGGGACGGGCTCGGGCCGAAGGCGAGCCAGCCCGCGAAGGTCGCCAGCGCCGCCGCGATCACGGCCGGCACGAACCAGCCGGTGACCCGGTCGACCAGGGCCTGGATCGGCAGCTTGGCGCCCTGGGCCGCCTCGACCATCCGGACGATGCGGGCCAGCACCGTGTCGGCCCCGACGGACTCGACCCGCAGGTCGAAGCTGCCATGGGTGTTGAGGGTGCCCCCCACCGCCCCGTCGCCGGCGGCCTTGGCCACCGGCACCGGCTCGCCGGTGATCATGCTCTCGTCGACGTAGCTCGCCCCGGAGAGCAGCACGCCGTCGGCGGCGATGCGCTCGCCCGGGCGCACCCGGACCACGTCGCCGCGCCGGAGGCTCGCCTGCGCCACCTCCGTCTCGACGCCGTCGCGGATCACCCGCGCGGTGGCGGGGCTGAGGCCGATCAGGCGCGCGATGGCCTCGCCCGTGCGCCCCTTGGCCCGCGCTTCCAGGGTGCGGCCGAGGAGGATCAGCGTGACGATGAGCACCGCCGCCTCGAAGTAGAGATGGGCCGTGCCGGGGGGGAGCCAGTCCGGCGCCAGGACGGCGACGAGGGAATAGAGGTAGGCGGCGCCCGCCCCGAGGGCCACGAGGGCGTTCATGTCCGGGTGGCCGCGGACCAGGGCGGGCAGGCCCTGGCGGAAGAAGCGGGCGCCGGGTCCGGCGAGCACGAGCGTGGCGAGCCCGGCCTGGAGCCAGCCGGCCCAGGCGCCGAGCGCCCCCTGCACCGCGTGGCCGAAGGCCGGCACGAGGTGGCCGCCCATGTCGAGGACGACGACGGGCGCGGACAGGATCGCGGCCGCGGCGAGGTCCCGGCGCAGGGCCTCGCCCTCGCGGTCCCGGCGGCTCTTGCCGGCCGCGACCGGCGCTTCGGCCGGAGCCAGCGGCTCGTAGCCGGCCTTGGCGACGGCCGCCTCCAGATCCGCCCGGGCGACCAGACCCTCCGGGTGGCGGATCTCGGCCCGGCCCGTGGCGAGGTTGACCGCGGCCGCCGTGACGTCCGGGACGGCGGCGAGGGCGCGCTCGACCCGCCCGACGCAGGAGGCGCAGGACAGCCCCCCGATCTCGAGGGTGGTGACGGCCTCCGGCACCGCGTAGCCCGCCCGGGCGATCGCCTCCACGGCCGCTGCGCCCGGACCCGGCAGGCGCAGCCCGGCCCGCCCCGTGGCGAGGTTCACCGAGACCTCCGAGGCTCCGGGCAGGGCGCGCAGCGCCCGCTCCACCCGCCCGACGCAGGAGGCGCAGGACAGCCCCTCCACCGGAAAATTCAGGCGGCGGCCGGGGGCTGGGGTCGATGGATCGAGGATCGGTGAGTCGAGGGTCGGGCGCTTGTCCATGACTCCCATGTGGGGCTTCCCATGGTGGGAAGGTCAAGGGGGTCGGCGGAGGCATTCCGGCCCGGCCTTGGGGAGCAAATGAATCAGGGAATACGTCCTATGATTGATGAGACTCCACACGGTTGCCTTTACCGTAGTACGATCGCTGGATGGGCGGTCTCTGGGAATACATCGGGCCTTGGCTAGCTTTCTTCCAAGCCTGTCAGGATAAGTGGCCACAAATCGCAGTGGGGGCACTCATCGCTACGTGCTGGGCGATGATGAGGACAAAGCTTCCTCACGTTCGGCGTTGGGTGATCCGCCGCGATCGACGGCACTACATTGATGTCACGATTATACTTTTGTTGGTGATCTACGTCGCCGGCTCTGCATACGCCCAGCTTTATCGTGAAACAAAGATCGAGCAGGACTTATCGTTGAATTTTTATATAGAGCAATATAACTCTATTTTGACCGACAAGGTTGACGTGGGTATCTTCGCTACCAACAACGGAAACCGCGGAGCCCTCATAAGGGATGTCTTACTCTATACGCTTGAGTACCATTCTGATTCGTACAATACAAAAAAAGATTTTGTTGGCAAATGTCTAGATCTCGGACTTCTTAGTTCTGGATCCAATAGCCTATATTTGATAAAAGAGGGCAATGTCATTAAATTTAATGGAGTTAATACACAACTTAGTAAGGCCGATGCTATGATAAAAAATGGTGTCGAGGATAAAATGACATCATTTGGCGTTGCTCCGGGAGGTAATTATTCGGCAAATTTAAGATTCAATAAAGTTCAATACAGAAACGATCGAGGAAATACGATAGAAATATGCTTTTCGATAGGATATTTTGATTCACAATCAGTCCTAATGCATGCAATTTGCTCAGGTCCAAAGATTATATTCGTAGATAAAAAATATATGTCGGGCTCTCTCACCATGCCGATTGTGGGACCATATCGCATTTTACCGAATACAGATTCCACGAGGTGCGTCAAAGCACTATAAATTTAAATTAAATCTATCCTACCCCCAAGGTGGGAGTTCCCTTGGTGGGAAAATCGCGAAGGAGAGTGGCGCCGACGGCCCGTGTGTCAGGCCGGTGAGAGGATTCCGCGGCGGGCGGCGGCCAGAACCTCCGCGGCCGGGACATTCACCCAGGCATCCGCCCCGACCATCGGCCTCGCGGCCAGCCAATCACCGACGATCCGGTATCCCAGCGTGTAACCTAGCCAGCGCGGATGCCCCGCGCCAAAGCCGTAGAACCAGGCCCGGTGATCGTACCCGGTGCCCGCGAGCGTCGCGTCGTCGGGGAGGTTCGTCCGCAACCCGTCATCGCTCACGGCGCATTCCCATGGCTCCGGCGGCGTGCCGAACAGGTGTTGCACGAACTGGCCGGCGAGCCCTTCGCTGACCAGTGCCTCGCCGAGGGTGCAGCCGTAGCCGGGACCGGCCATGCGCAGGCAATGGTGCACCTCGTGCACGACCGTCCGGTGCAGGTCGCCGCCGCGCACGGCACGGGCGAAGTTCGGATTGTCGGGGTCGAGGGTCAGCGAGAACAGGCTTGCGCGATGCGCCTGCCCCATTGTGCCGGTCTCGAGGATAACGCCCCCGGCACTGCGCTCGACGAGGATGTCGAGGGGCGGCAGCGGCATGAGCCGCAGGATCGCTCGGCGCGCGATCTCGACCTCCGCCGCGACCACCTCATGCCAGGGACCCAGGTCGCCGGAGGCCTCGAGCCAGTGCAGTGTCCAAGCCACAGCAGACTCCCAAACTCGTTGCAGGCCCACCATCCTGACGGGCGCGGCGGGAGACCACAACCTCTGGCTGGCCTCCCCCCTACCGCCGCCGGCCCCAGATGCCGGCGCGTTCGGAGCGGGCCTGCTCCTCGGCGGCCAGGAGATCGGCCGGGGCGTCCTCGGCGGCGCGGGCGCCGCCGGCGGTGAGGATCAGCGAGGCGAGGTCGTCGCCGTCGATCTGGCAGCGGAGCTGCTCGGCGGCCGCGTCGGCCCCGGCCGGCGGGGCGCAGGTCACCTCCCGGCGGCGCAGGTAGCGGGCGAGCTGGCGGGCGAGCGCCCCGCCCTCCCCCTCGACCCCGAGGAGACGGACGGTGCGGCCCCGGAAGGCCAGGGTGCCGGTGTCGACCACCTCGGGCACGCCGCGCACGCCCGGCGCGGCGTTGGCCGCGACCTCGCGGGCGGGCGCCGGCTCGGCGCGGGCGGGCTCGCCCCGCGCCGCGGACGGGCGCTTGCGGCCCTTGGCCAGCTGCGCCGTGGCCCGCTGGACGAAGTCGTGGAAGATGCTCGCCGGGAGGTCGCCGCCGCCGACGCGGTTCATGGACGCATTGTCGTCGTTGCCGACCCAGATCCCGACGACGAGGTCCGGCGTCATGCCGATGAACCAGGCGTCGCGGTAATCCTGGGTCGTCCCGGTCTTGCCGCCCACCGGCAGGCCGGAGACCCGGGCGCCCTTGCCGGTGCCGCCGTCGACCACGGCCTGGAGGGAATCGAGCATCATCGCCCGGGCCTCGGTGGGGATCGCGGTGCCGCCCTTGGCGTCAGCGCGCAGGTAGAGCGGCTGGGGCTGGGCGCCCCGGATCGCGTGGACGCTGTGCGTGTCCACCGGCGCGGCCCCGGCCAGCACCCCCGCATAGGCGCGGGTCATCTCCAAGAGGGTGACCTCGGCCGAACCGAGGGCGAGGCTCGGCACGTTGGGCAGGTCCGAGGTCACGCCCATCCGGCGGGCGGTGGCGATCACGGCCGGGATGCCGACCTCGTCGGCGAGCTGGGCCGCCACGGTGTTCACCGATTGCGCGAAGGCGCTGCGCAGGGGCATCGCCCCCTTGAAGCGCCCGGTGGAATTCTGCGGTTCCCAGTCGCCGATCTGGATCGGCCGGTCGACCAGCACCGTCTCGGGATTGAAGCCGGTCTCGTAGGCCGTGAGGTAGACGAAGAGCTTGAACAGCGAGCCGGCCTGGCGCTTGGCCTGGGTGGCGCGGTTGAACTGGCTGTCCTCGTAATCGCGCCCGCCCACCATGGCGAGGATCGCGCCCTCCTTGTTGAGCACCACCATGGCGCCCTGGCCGGCCTTCTTCTTCGCCCCCTCGGCGTCGAGGCGGCGGGCGACGACGCCCTCGGCCAGACTCTGCAGGTCGAGGTTGAGGGTGGTGCGCACGGTGACGTCGCCGGGCGCGTCGGCGAGCTTCTTGGCCTCCGTCGAGACCATGTCGAGGAAGTAGTTCGTGCCCGGCGGCGTCTCGGGGGGCGTGCGCAGGGTGATGGTCTGGGCCCGGGCCTTGTCGGCCTCGGCGGCCGTGATGGCGCCGGTCTCCACCATGGTCTGCAGCACCACGTCGGCGCGCTCCTTGGCGCCGCCGAAATTGCGCGTCGGGGCCAGCTGCGAGGGCGCGCGCACGAGGCCGGCCAGCATCGCGGCCTCCGGCAGGGTCAGCGCCTTGGCGCCCTTGCCGAAGTAGCGCCGGGCCGCCGCGTCGATGCCGTAGGCGCCCGCGCCGAAATAGGCGGTGTTGAGGTAGCCGAGCAGGATCTCGTCCTTCGACATCGTCGCCTCAAGGCGCAGGGCCAGGAACGCCTCCTGGATCTTGCGGCGCAGGGTCTTCTCCTGGTTCAGGGAGGTCAGACGGGCGTATTGCTGCGTGATCGTCGAGCCGCCCTCGCGCACGCCCCCGCCGAGGGCGTTGCGGTAGACGGCCCGCAGCAGGCCGCGGGGGTCGATGCCCCAGTGCTCGCGAAAACGCCGGTCCTCGATGGCGATGATCGCCTGACCGAGATGAGGCGGCATCTCGGCGGCGGTGAGCTTCTGGCCCTGGAAGGCGCCGCGGGTGGCGAAGACCCGGCCGTCATCGGCCTCGACGGTGAGCGCTCGCTGGCCGGCCTCCGGCACGACCCCGCCGAGGGGCGGCAGGGTGACGAAGCTGTAGAGGACGAGCCCGGCGAGGAACAGGACGGGCAGCAGGACCAGCGCCAGGGCGGCGGCGATCCAGGGGTGGCGGCGCAGGCGCGCCGGCAGCGCGCCGGCGGAAGGGGGCGCGCCGACGGAGGCTGTCGTCGCGGATGCGGTGGCGGGTGCGGCGGCGGACGCGCGGGTCCGGAAGCGGCCGGCGAGGTCCTGCCAGGCGGGGCCAGCCGCCCGGGCCGCCCCGGCGGCGCGCCGTCCCGCCCCGCGGGCCGCGCCGGCGGCCAGCACGCCGAGCTGCCGGCCGAGGATGCGGGCCGCGGCAGCGGCTTCCCGGGCGGCGGCGCGCGTGTCCTCCACCTCGCGCGGTCCGGCCGTCCCGTCCGCGGGCGCCGGCTTGGGCGGGTTCGCCCTCTCGTGGCTCGGGCGGTCCGGGTCGGGGGAGGTCATCGGGGGCCATGGTCACGGGGAGCGGCGCCCGTGCGCCGAGCGGTGCTCGACCGCCGGGCGCCGGGTGCTGTCCGCCCGGTTCTAGACCATCTCGCCCGGGCAAAGCTACGCCGTTCCGGGCCGTCCCAGGGGGCCGGGCCGGCCGGCCTCGGCGTGGCGGCCGCGCAGGCGGAAGGCCAGGATCACCAGCAGGACGCCGAAGGCCATCGTGTAGCTGCCGATCCACCAGGTCAGGACCAGGGCCGACATGCCCGGATTGATCAGCAGCGCGATGCCGAACAGGATGGAGACCGCCCCCCCGAGCACCAGCCACCAGCGCCCGTAATGGGCATGCAGGCGGAAGGCCGCCGCGATCATCAGGCCGCCGGTGACGAGCGCCCAGAAGGCCACGAGGTAGACGAAGGCCCAGACGGCGGCCGCCGGCACCAGCACCGCCGCGACGCCGACGACGATGTCGAGCAGGCCTTCCATGAGGAGGAAGCCCCAGCGCTCGTGCCGCTGGGCGGCCCGCACCGAGGCGACGATGCCCACGATGCCGTCGACCAGCATGTAGGCGGCGAAGAACAGGACCAGCGACAGGACGAAGGCGCCCGGGGCCACGAAGGCGATCAGCCCGAACAGGATGGCGACGACGCCCCGCAGGGCCACCAGCCACCAGTTGCGGGCGAGGACCGTGCTCATCGCATCGAGCCGGGCGAGGCCGCCCGGACCGGCGACACCCGGTGGGATCAGGGGAGAACCGGCCGACATACGCGCCTCCTGCAGGTTGCGGACGAACCGGGTCCCGTCCGCCGGGCCCTCCATGAGCCCGGCTCCCGCCCGGTCGGACATCCATCCGCCAAGCCCCAGAACGCAGGCCGGATTTCGGGCGTTCCCTCCGGCCGCGGACGGGACCCGCAATTGTGATCCGCCCCTGGAACAATCGCCCCCGCGCCTTCTTGTTGTGGCCGAGGCGGGAGTTTCGGGCGGCGCGGTTTCGATCGCGCGGCCCCTGGATGCGTGCGGACGATCGGTCGATGCTTCAGGACCAGCAGACCGTGGGGCTCCGGCCCTCACGAGACGATGCGGCGCGGCCGTCCGACCCCCACGGCCGGCCACCCGCCGCCGGAGCGGCGACCGGGCGGAGCTCCGCGGGCGAGGCCCCGCCCGCGGAGGGCCGGAAGCGGAACGACGGCGACGACGCCGAGAACGCTCCGCAGGACGAGACGCCGTCGGAGGACGAAGACGCCCCGGACTCCGGAAACGCTTCGGACGACCGGAATTCGGGCGACGAGGCTGCGCGCCGGCCGAACATCCTGCGCCGGCATCCGTTCTGGGCCCTCGGCATCGCGGTCGCGGTGGTCGCCCTGGCGGCCGGGGCCTACCTCTACTGGCTGACCCGGCTGCATCCCTACGAATCCACCGACGACGCCTTCGTGGACGCCCGGCAATTCTCCATCGCCCCCAAGGTCGCCGGCTACATCGTCGCGGTGCCGGTCACCGACAACCAGCATGTCGAGGCCGGGGCGGTGCTGTTCCAGATCGACCGGCGCGACTACGAGGTGGCCCTGGCGCAGGCCCGCGCGCAGGTCGCCTCCGCCGAGGCCTCGATCCGGAACTTCGACGCGCAGATCGAGGGCCAGAAGGCCCAGGTCGCGGCCTCGCAGGCGGAGGTGACGCAGGCCGAGGCCTCCCTGAAATTCGCCCGCGAGGACGCGGCGCGCTACCGGGACCTCGCCGAGAAGGGCGCCGGCACGATCCAGCGCTCGCAATCCTCGTCCTCGACCCTCGACCAGCAGCAGGCCGCCTACGACCGGGCGCGGGCGAACGTCGTCGCGGCCCGCACCCAGGTCGGCGCGCTCGACGCGCAGAAGGCGGGGGCCGAGGCCAGCCTCGCCACCGGCAAGGCCCAGGTGGCGCAGGCCGAACTCAACCTCGGCTACACCACCATGACGGCGGCCCAGCCGGGCCGGGTGGTGCAACTCTCGGGCGCCAAGGGCCAGTTCGCCCAGGCCGGCCAGACCCTGTCGACCTTCGTGCCCGACGACATCTGGGTGGTCGCCAACTACAAGGAGACGCAGATCACCGACATGCGGCCGGGCCAGCACGCCGACATCGAGATCGACGCCTATCCGGAGCGCAAGATCACCGGGCACGTGGATTCCGTGCAGCCCGGCTCCGGCACCGCCTTCAGCCTGCTCCCGGCCCAGAACGCCACCGGCAACTACGTGAAGGTGGTCCAGCGCATTCCGGTGAAGATCGTCGTCGACCAGTGGCCGACCGACGTCGCCATCGGCCCCGGCATGTCGATCGTGCCCCGGGTCCACGTCCGGTGACGGGGACCGCGCGGTGAGCGCCGCGGCGGCGCAGGCGGGCGGCGGCAAGGCCGGGGGGAAGCCGGGTGCCTCGGGCAAGGCGCCGGGCGGGCACAATCCCTGGGCCATCGCCCTCGTGGTCTCCCTGGCGACCTTCATGGAGGTGCTCGACACCACCATCGCCAACGTGGCCCTGCGCTACATCTCCGGCGGCCTCGCGGTCGGCCCGGACGAGGCGGCCTGGGTGGTGACGAGCTACCTCGTCGCCAACGCCATCGTGCTCACCGCCTCGAGCTTCCTCGCCAAGCGCTTCGGCCGCAAGGCGTTCTTCATGTGGAGCATCGCGCTCTTCACCGTGGCCTCGGTGCTGTGCGGCTTCGCCTGGAACCTCGAATCGCTGCTGGTCTTCCGCGTGCTCCAGGGCCTCGGCGGCGGCGGCATGGCGCCGCTGGCCCAGTCGATCCTGGCCGATTCGTTTCCCCCCGCGAAGCGCGGCCAGGCCTTCGCCCTCTACGGCCTCGCCGTGGTGGTGGCGCCCGTGGTCGGGCCGACGCTGGGCGGCTGGCTCTCCGACAACGTCTCCTGGCACTGGTGCTTCCTGATCAACGGCCCGATCGGGTTGATCGCCCTCGGGCTGATGCATGTGCTGTTGGAGGACCCGCCGGGGGCGGTGGCGGAGCGCCGGCGCCTGCGCCGCGCGGGTGTGCGCTTCGACCTCGTGGGATTCCTGCTCGTCGCCACCTTCCTCGGCGCACTCGAGGTCGTCCTCGACGAGGGCCAGCGCAAGGACTGGTTCGGCTCCAACTTCATCGTCGTGTTCGCGGTGATCTGCGCCGTCGCCTTCGTGGCGATGATCCCCTGGGAGCTGACCCGGAAGAACCCGGTGGTGGATCTGCGGCTCCTGGGCAGCCGCCAGTTCGGCTCGTGCTTCCTGGTGATGATGGCCACCGGCGCGATCCTGATCGCAACGACGCAGTTCGTGCCGCAGCTGGTGCAGGAATATTACGGCTACACCGCCACGCTGGCCGGCCTCGTCCTGGCCCCGGGCGGGCTCGTGACGGTGTTCATGATGCTGGTGATCGGCCGCCTCTCGGGGAAGGTGCAGCCGAAATACCTGATCGCCCTGGGCGCCGCGATCGTCTCGGCGGCGATGTACGACCTGACGCGGCTCTACGGCGACACCAGCTTCTGGTTCTTCGCCTGGTCGCGCATCTACATCGGCATCGGCCTGCCGATGATCTTCATCTCGATCACCGCCGCCTCCTACGAGGGCATCGACAAGGGGCAGACCGACCAGGCCTCGGCGCTGATCAACGTCGCCCGCAACGTCGGCGGCTCGATGGGCGTCAGCCTCGCCCAGAACGTGCTCGCCTACCGGCAGCAGTTCCACCAGAGCCGCCTGGGGGAAAGCATCTCCAGCGCCAACCCGAACTACCAGGAGACCCTGCGGGCGGCGACGCAGTACTTCCAGGCCCACGGGGCCTCCGGCGTCGAGGCGCAGAACCAGGCCATCGCCTGGATCGGCCAGCAGCTCCAGACCCAGGTGGCGTACTGGGGCTACATCGACGTGTTCTGGTCGCTCTGCCTCGTCTCGGGAGCGGCGGTGCCGCTCGCGATGATCCTCAGCAAGGTCAAGCTCGGCGGCGGGGCGCCGGCCGGACACTGACTCACTCGGCCGGCGCGGTCGCCTCGGTGACCTGGACGCGCCCGGCCTGGACCGGGACGGGGGCCGCGTCGGTCTCGATCTCCGTGAGGGTGACCTCGGATTTCAGCTCCGGGGCCGCCAGGGCGGCGACGCCCTCGTAGCGGTCGAGGCGGCGGTCGATCATGCCGCCGATCTTCTCGCGGACCTCGGCGACGGTCAGGCTCCGGCGGCCCTTGCCGGCCTTCTCGGTGAACAGGCTGCGGTTCGCCTTCGCCGCGGCCTTGAACACCTGCTTGGCGACCTGGCCCGGCTTCTCGGCGGTGAGCTCGAGGAAGCGGCCGGCGCTGGCGGTGCCGAGGAAATGCGCGAAGTAGAGCTCGGCGGTGGAGAGATCGCGGCCGATGCGCTGCTCGATCCGGCCCTTGTCGCGGTTGATGAGTTCCCCGGCCATCAGGGCGGCGACGTAGGGGTCCTGGCGCAGGCGCAGGACGCGGCTGCGCATCCCCTCGTCGGGAATCGTGATGGCGCTGCCACGGCCCTTCACCGCCGCCGCCTCCTCGGCGAGCCCGTGGCGGGCGCCGTAGGTGCGGATGAGCTCGAGCCAGGTGCCCGACAGGAACTGGAACAGGCCCTCGGCGGAGGAGGTCGAGGCCCTCACGGTGGTCGAGAAGCTCGATTCCTTGTCGGCCAGCGCCATCATGTAGACCGGGTCGACGCCCGTCTCGGTGGCGGCCCGCAGGATGGTGTCGACGATCTCGCGCGGCACGGCCATGTCGCCGAAGCGCAGGCGCTCGGCGCCGGAGGCGTCGCGGCTCGGGGCGAGGCTCGCGAGGTCGCTCTCGATCAGCGCCGCAGTCGCGGGTTCCTGCTCGATCAGCGGAACCCCGGCCCAGTCGGACGCGTTGGATGCGTCGGAGACCGGCGCGGGCGGGGTCCGGACCAGAGCCTGCGCCGACAGGGCGCGCTCGTCGATCCGGTCATGGGCCGCCGCGGCCGGGGCCAGGGCGTTCTGCGGCAGGGCGCCGCCCAGGAGCGCGCCCGTCACGAGGGTCGCGAGGGTGCGGCGGCGAAGGGTGGCGAAGGTCCGGCGCGTCCGGCGCTCGGTCCGCGGCAGCCACGCCACGGTCGGGTCTGCGTCGAAGGTCTCGTTGGGCACGAGACGGCTCACGTCGTCGGCGCAGGGCGCCGGCTCCGGGAAAACCCCCATCATTGGTCCTTGTTCGTACCGCCGCCTTCGTCGGGCGCGGCTTCGTTGTCGTTCAGCGAGGGGACGTCTCGCCGGTCGCTGTGACCAGAATGGGACAGCTCCGTGATTCAACGATGGCAGGCTTAACGATGGGTTAAGCCATTGTATTTACGATTTTTTAACGCTTCGTTCCGGTGCCGTTCAGGCGTACCGCGTCAAAAAGGCGTCCTGGCCAGGGTTGGAACGCAACCCCGGAAGCCCAGTTAGTGAGGGCTGAGCGGAACGGCCCCCAGGTTGGGACAGGCTCCCGTTCGCCTGAAGAAGGAAGCCGTTTCCCAATGAGCATGCAGACCGGTCGCCGCGTCGGCGTTGCCTTCGTGGGCATGGGTGGGGCTGTCGCCACCACTGCCATCGCTGGCATCGAGATGATTAAATCCGGATCGAACCGCCTTGATGGCCTGCCCCTCGCGGGTGTTCCCGTCGCCGGGATGGCCGATTACAAGGACCTCGTGTTCGGCGGATGGGACCTGAACGACGATGACCTCGCCTCTGCCGCGACCGGCCACGGCGTCCTCACCGCCCAGGATATCGAGAACGGCGCCCAGGTCCTGAAGGGCATCAAGCCCTGGCCGGCCGTCGGCAGCGCCAAGTTCTGCAAGAACATCGAGGGTGCCAACCGCATCGTCGCCAAGGACCACCGCGAGGCGGTCTCCGTGATTGCCAACGACCTGCGCCGCTTCAAGGCCGAGAGCAATCTCGACGAGGTCGTGGTGATCAACCTCGCCTCCACCGAGCGCTGGCCGGATCTGTCCGACCCGACCCTGAACTCGACGGCGGCCTTCGAGAAGGGCCTCGACAGCAGCGACGAGTCGATCAGCCCGGCGATGCTCTACGCCTACGCGGCGATCAAGAGCGGCGTGCCCTACGCGAACTTCACCCCCAGCGTCGCCGCCGACGTGCCCGCCCTGCTCGAACTCGCCAAGGAGATGAACGTCCCCGTGGCCGGCAAGGACGGCAAGACCGGCCAGACCATGATGAAGACGGTCCTGGCCCCGGCCCTCAAGGCCCGCGCCCTGCACGTGGACGGCTGGTTCTCCACCAACATCCTCGGCAACCGCGACGGTCTGGCGCTCAACGACAAGGACTCGCTCCAGTCGAAGCTCAACACCAAGGGCACGGTGCTCGACTCGATCCTCGGCTACCCGGTCGAGGACCACCTCGTGCACATTCACTATTATCGCCCCCGCGGTGACGACAAGGAAGCCTGGGACAACATCGACGTCACCGGGTTCCTGGGTCAGCGGATGCAGATCAAGGTCAACTTCCTCTGCAAGGACTCGATCCTGGCGGCCCCCCTCGTCATCGAGATCGCCCGCGTCCTCGATCTGGCCAAGAAGCGCGGCGACGGCGGCCCCCAGGAGCAGCTCTCGAGCTTCTTCAAGGCCCCGATGGTGAAGAACGGCCACGGCCCCGAGCATGATTTCGGCAAGCAGCAGACCATGCTGCTCGATTGGCTCGGCGGCACGCACTGATGTCGACGCGGACGGAGGGCGCCGGTCCCGCGGCCCCGCTGGCGCTTCGCGCCCTCCTCGTCGAGGTCAACGACCTCAAGCGCGTGCACTCCGCCGGGCGAACCGGCTCCATCGCGGAGCGCCTGTTCGCGCAGGGCTGGGGCGCCCTCACGGGGGGCGCCGCGCCGGAGGCCGTCGCCCTCGACATCACCGCCAAGGCGCTCGCCGCCGCCCGCCTCTGCGACCTCGACGCCGCCTTCCTCGGCGCCGCCGGGCTCGACGCGCAGGCGACGGCCGACATCCTGGTCTCCGGCTTCGACGCCGTCACCGACAGCGTCGAAGCCGGCCTGCGGGACCGCCTCCGCGCGGCCCTGCGCGCGCCGGCGAGCTTCGCGCAGGGTCCCCTGCCGGGCTTCGTCGCCGCCCTGGCGCACCAGCCGCGGGCCGGCGTGACCTGCCCCGGTAAGCCCCGCATCCTGCTGGAGCCGCCGGAGAACCATGCCGAGCACTGCCTGATGGTGGCGGTCTACGGCGTCGTGCTGAGCCCGTTCTACCGGGCCGACCCGACCCTGGTCTTCCTCGCCGCGATGGCCCACCACTTCCACAACGCGGCGATGCCCGATGCCGGCTTCACCGGCGAGATGCTGCTCGGCGACCACCTCCTGCCGATCATGGCCCGGACCACGCGATGGGCCCTCGACGAGCTCGACCCGGCCCTGCGCGAGACGGTCGAGCGGGCGCGCGCCGTCCTGCCCGACGACGCCACGGCGGAGGGCCGCGCCTTCCATGCCGCCGACTGCATCGACCGGGTGCTGCAGATCGCCCAGCACCTGCGGGCCGCGACCCTGACCATGGGCACGGTCCTCGACGAGATGGAGCTCGTCCATGCGGGTCCGGTGAAGGGCTTCCACGACCGGGTGCTGAAGGACATGCAGATCCCGTGATCTCTCCTCGCGACCGCGCGGGCGCCCCGTCATGATCCCCTTCGATCTTCGCTCGCCGGAGACCGGCGAGCCCCTCAAGGCCGACACCCCGCACTCGCTCCGCGAGGCCCAGAGCGGCGCGCGCTGGCCGGTGATCGACGGCATCCCCTATCTGCGGACCAACCGCACCGATCTCGTCGCGCGGACCCTGACGCTGCTCGATGCCGGCGAGGCCGACCTCGCCCTCGAAGGCCTGCTGGCCGACCAGGACGATTGGTGGACCGGCCCGCCGGCCGACCCTCTCGACCTGCACGAACTGGTCCGCGAGCGGGACCAACGCTCCCTGCGCGACGCCGTGCGCCTGCTCGGCTGGGGCCGGGTCGGCGACTACTTCCTGCATCGCTGGTCCGACCCGACCTTCCTGGCCGGGCTCACCCTCCTCGAAGCGCACTGGAACGACCCGGTCTGCGTGTTCGAGTTCGCCTGCGGCATCGGCCATTACCTGCGCGAGTTCCAGACCCGCGGCATCAAGGTCTCGGGCGCCGACGTGGTCTTCGCCAAGCTCTGGGTCGCCCGGCACTGGGTGGTCGGCAAGGCGGCGCAGCTCGTCTGCTTCGATGCCAACGCGCCCCATTGGCCGATCCCGGGCGCGCCGGTCGACCTCGTGGTCTGCAACGACGCGTTCTACTTCCTCGACCGCAAGGCCGAGGTGCTGGACTGCCTGCGCCAGAATGCCGGCGACGACGGCTGGCTCGCCGTCAGCCACATCCACAACAGCGACCGGCCCGGCTTCTCGGCGGGACGCGCGGTCTCGGCGGCCGAGATCGACGAGCTCTTTCCCGACGGTCTCGTCTACGACGACGCGGACCTGACCCGCGCCCTGGTGGAACGGCGCGCGCCCGCCCCCCGCAAGCCCCAGGATCTGGCGGGCTGCGAGGCCTTCTCGGTGGTGGCGGGACCCGGCATGCGCCCGGCCCCCCGCCCCGTGATCGACGGCATCACCGTGCCGCGCCCCGGCCGGACGCTCCGCCTCAACCCGCTCTACGGCGCCGACGGGAAGGATCGCCACGCGATCCGCTGGCCGTCCGAGCGCTACGAGGCCGAATACGCGGCCCGGGCCACCTATCCGGACACCTTCACGGGTCCGGACAGCCTCGACTGGCAGGGCGAACTCGAGGCCCCCGAGGCAGACCGGGTCCGCGACCGGACCTATGTCGACCTGCCGGAGCGCTGGTGATGGCATCCCCGGACCAGGGCCCCGTCGCCTGGGGCATCGTCGGCTACGGCTGGGTCGCGCGCGACTACATGGCGCCGGGCATCCGCGCGGCCGGGCACCGGCTCGTGGCCGTCGCCGATCCGGGCGAGGCCTCGCGCGCCGCGGCCGAGGCCGAGGGCGCCCGGGCCTATGCGCGGCTCCAGGATCTCGTGAACGATCCCGAGGTGGAGGCGGTCTACGTCGCCACGCCGAACCACCTCCACCGGGAGGCGATCGAGGCCCTGGCCGGCTCCGGCAAGGCCATCCTCTGCGAGAAGCCCATGGCGGCCTCGCTCGCCGACGCCGAGGCGATGGTGGCGGCTCTGCGCGGCGGCGACACCTTCTACGGCACCGCCTTCGACCAGCGCCACCACCCGGCCCACCGGGCCATGCGGGCCGCCATCCGCGCGGGCCGGCTCGGCACCGTGACGGCGATCCGCATCGTCTATGCCTGCTGGCTGCCAAAGGCATGGACCTCCTTCACCGGCCAGGACAACTGGCGCATCGACCCGGCCAAGGCCGGCGGCGGCGCCCTGATGGATCTCGCGCCCCACGGCCTCGACCTCGTCGATTTCCTCCTCGACGAATCGATCCACGACCTCGCCGCCCTGACCCAGGCCCGCGCCCAGGACTACGCCGTCGACGACGGCGCCCTCCTGATCGGGCGCACGCCGTCCGGAATCCTCGCCAACCTGCACGTCGCCTACAATTGCCCGGACGCCCTGCCCCGCCGCCGCCTCGAAGTGACCGGCACGAAGGGGCTCCTCACCGCCATCGACACGATGGGCCAGGTGGCGGGCGGCACCCTGTCGTTCACCGACGGGTCAACCGGCGCATCGGACACTCTGCCCTTCGACGGGGAAGCCTCGCCCTTCCTCGAACAGGTGAAGGCCTTCGGCTCGGCCCTGCGCCGGCCGGAGGAGCGCGAGGCCTACAGCGCCACCCGCGACCTCCACACCATGCGCTTGCTGGCCCGCGCCTACGCCGCGTTGCCCTGAGGAACGGAACACCACGACCGTGAACGAGCAGGACCAGGACGACCGCGCCCGCCACAGCCGGATCAAGGCGCCGCGCGCCTACCGCTACGGCGCCCCCCGCCGGATCGAGGGCCTGCCGGCCGCTCTGCCCGAGCCGGTGCGCGCCTATCTCGACATCCTGCCGGAGGGCCGCATCGTCGGCTTCCCCCTGGCGCCCCTCGACCGCACCGGCATCCCGGTCTGGTTCGTGTCGCTGTTCCTCGACGATCCCTTCTTCGTCGGCGCCATGCCGAGCGGCATCGGCTACGGCGCCACCGACGACGAGGCCATCATCGGCGCGGTTGCGGAGATCGCCGAGAACCTGATGCCGTCGCTGGCCGTCATGCCGCGCAAGAAGGAGCGCGCCAGCTACGACGACCTCGTGCGGGTCTACGGCACCGGCGCGGTCGCCGATCCCCTCACCCTGTGCCTGCCGGCCGGCAGCCCGGTGGGGCGCGCCACGACGCTCGAATGGACGCCCGCGATCCGCGCCCGCACCGGCGAGACCGTGCTGATGCCGCTCGACATCGCCGCCACCGACTATTTCGAGCTGTCGGAGGGCTACAAGCCCTTCACCAACCTCATCACCAACGGCCTCGGCGCCGGGCCGGACGTGGACTTCGCGCTGGGCCACGGCCTGCTCGAACTCCTGCAGCGCGACGGCAACGGCCTGCTGTTCCGCGCCCTCGACCAGGGCGTGGTGCTCGACCTCTCGGAGGGCCTCGGCCCCGAGACGCGCGGCATGCTCGACCGGCTGGAGTCCCTCGGGATCAAGGCCCTGCCGAAATTCGCCACCGACCAGTTCGGCCTGACCAACCTCTACGTCGTCGGCCACGACCGGAACCTCGCCGACACGCCGGTACCGATCGCCCTCTCGGCCTGCGGCGAGGCCTGCGACCCGGACCGCGAGCGGGCGCTGCGCAAGGCGCTCCTCGAATTCCAGGCCGCCCGCGTGCGCAAGGCCTTCGGCCACGGGCCGCTGGCCTTCGCCGAGCGGGTCACGCCCCCGGGCTACGTCAAGGCCTTCATCGACAAGGCGTTGCCGAGCCTCGATCTCGAGGAGAGCCGCGCCCTGAAGGCGATGCTCGAATGGATCGTCCAGCCGCCGGAGGGCATCGCCGCGACCTTGCGCGACACCGTCTATTCCGAGCGCTCCACCAAGCGGTTCACCGACCTGCCGACCACGGAGGCGCCGGACGGCCATGCCCGCGGCCGCATCGCCCGCGAGCGCCTGGAGCAGGCCGGATTCGACGTCCTCTACGTCGACTGCTCGCCCCCCGGAGACCGGGTCGGCGTGGTCAAGGCGATCGTGCCGGGGCTCGAGGTCGAGACCATGAGCTACCACCGCATCGGCGCCCGCAACACGCAGAAGCTCATCGACCGCGACCATCCGCTGATCCGCTTCGGCGAGGCCACCGACACCCTCAAGCCCGTGCGCCTGACGCCCGAGGCGATCGCGCATTTCGGCGGCCAGCCCCTGTTCGACACCGCGCTCGCCGACCGGATCGTCGGCGCGCACTACCCGCTCTACCGGGAGCCGGAATCGCACCACGCGCCCTTCCGCCTGGAGCAGCAGGGCCGCGCCGCATGAGCCTGCGCTTCGCCTACAACACCAACGGCACCGCCCATCACCGCCTCGACGACGCGATCGACCTCATCGCCGAGGCCGGCTACCAGGGCGTGGCGCTGACCCTCGACATCCACCACCTCGACCCCTTCGCCGAGGCTTGGCTGCAGGAGGCGCAGCGGGTGTCGAGCCGCCTGCAGCGCCTCGGCCTCGGCTCGGTGATCGAGACCGGCGCGCGCTTCCTCCTCGACCCGAAGGCCAAGCACGAGCCGACCCTGGTGAGCGGCGACGCGACGGGGCGGGCGCGCCGCATCGGTTTCCTCAAGCGCGCCATCGACATCGGCGCCGTCCTGCAGTCCGAGGCGGTCTCGTTCTGGGCCGGCGTCCCGAAGCCCGGCATCGACCGGGACGAGGCCGGGGCCTGGCTGCGCGAGGGCCTGACGGAGGTCGTCGCCTACGCCGCCGAGCGGAACGTGGTCGCCTGCCTGGAGCCCGAGCCCGGGATGCTGATCGAGACGCTGGACGACTACGCCGCCCTCGACATCCCCGGCCTGCGGCTCGCCCTCGACACCGGCCACTGCCTCGTCACCGGTGAGCGCGACCCGGCCGCGGCGGTCGGCGAGTTCGCGGACCGGCTCGGCACCCTGGCCCTGGAGGACATGGCGCGGGGGGTCCACGTCCACCTGCCCTTCGGCGAGGGCGACATGGACGTGCCCGCGGTACTCGACGCCCTCGACGCGATCGGCTTTGACAAACTCATCTGCGTCGAGCTCTCCCGCGAGAGCCACCGCGCCGACCTGATGGTCCCGGCCTCGCTGCGATACCTGCGCGACTGCCGCAACCCGAACCCGGGAGCCTCCGCGTGAGGATCTGCTTCGTCTCGCGCCGCTACTTCCCGGCGATCTCCGGCATGAGCGTCTACGCCCAGAACCTCCTGCGCGAGCTGGTCGAGGCCGGCCACGACGTCACGATGATCTCGCAGTACCGCGGCGACGCCTTCGGCACCCGCGTCTATGGCGGCGGCCCGCCGCCCGCCGTGCCCGGCGTCACCGTCATCGGCCTGGAACAGGTCGGCGAGCAGGAGAACGGCGATTTCGAGCGCGACATCGACACGATGGTGGCGACGATCCTGGCCGAGCACGCGAAGAAGCCCTTCGACATCCTGCACGCGCAGTACGGCTATCCCACCGGCTGGGCGACCCTCCTGGCCGCGCGCGCCATCGGCGTGCCGAACGTCGTTTCGATCCAGGGCGGCGACGGCCACTGGGTCGGCTCCTGCTGCGAGACGCACCGGGTCGCCATGTGCGCGGTGCTGGCCCATGCCAACGCCCTGCTGATCGGCGGCGCCTCCTTCGTCGAGGAGGTCTGCGACCGGCTCGGCGCCGACCCCACGCGCTTCACCATCGTGCCCGGCGCCGTCGACACCGCCCGCTTCACCCCCGGCCCCGGCGACCATTCCGGCCCGGTGCGGCTGTTCTATCACGGCCGCGTCGACCGCCGGAAAGGCGTGCTCGACTTCATCGACGCCCTCGCGCTGCTGCGCGCCCGCGCCATCCCGTTCGCGGCGATCATCTCCGGCATCGGGCCGGACGTGGAGTCCTCGAAGGCCCGCGCGGCGGAGCTCAACTTCTCCGAGGCCGAGATCCGCTTCACCGGCTACGCCGAGTACGACACCGTGCCGGATCTCTACCGGGCGGCGGACGTCTTCGTGTCGCCGACCTACGCGGAGGGGTTCTCCAACACCATCCTGGAGGCGATGGCAGCCGGGCTCGCCGTGGTCTCGACCCACGCGGTCGGCGTCTCGGATTGCCTGCGCGACGGCGAGAACGGCCTCCTGGTCCAGCCGGGCGACGTGCCGGCCCTGGCCGACGCCCTCGCCCGGGTGATCGAGGACGCGCCCCTGCGGCGGCGCCTCGCCGAGGATGGCCTCGCCGAATGCCGGCGGGTCTATTCCTGGCGCGCGGTCGGCCGGCAGATCATGGACGTCTATGCCGGCATCGCGCAGGCCCGGCCCGCCACCGACTTCCCCACGGTGCTTCCGCACGATCCGTCCTGCCGCTTCCGCGCCGAACCGCACCTGCTCTGAGCCGATGCCCCGCGCGCTCGCCCTGTCGCCCCATCTCGACGACGCCGCCTTCTCCTGCGGCGGCCTCCTGCACGCCCTCGGGGCGGCGGGCTGGGACGTGGCGACCGTGACGGTCTTCACGGCCTCGGTGGCGAACCCCACCGGCTTCGCCCTCGCCTGCCAGACGGACAAGGGGCTCGGACCGGAGGTCGACTACATGGACCTGCGCCGGGCCGAGGATGCGGCGGCGATCCGCGCCCTGGGGCTGGCGGCGCCGCGCCACTGGCCCTTCCGCGAGGCGCCCCATCGCGGCTACGCCTCGGCCCCCGAGCTGTTCGGGGACGTCCGGGCCGAGGACGGGATCGTGCCCGACCTGACCCGCGCGATCCGGGCGATCCTCGCCGAGACGGCCCCCGACCTGATCCTCGCTCCCCAGGCCATCGGCGGCCATGTCGACCATGTCCAGGTGGTGCGGGCCCTCGACGCGGCCGAGCCCGCCGCGCCGATCCTGTGGTGGCGGGACTTTCCCTATACCGTGCGCGACCAGAATCCGAAGGAGCCCCTGCGCGCGCGCTTCGCCGCGCTGCCGGAGGCGGAGATCCGTTTCGGCCCCGAGGGCCTGGAGGCGAAGGCCGAGGCCTGCGCCGCCTACGCGACCCAGCTCGGCTTCCAGTTCGGCGGCCGCGAGGGTCTCGTCCGGCGCCTGGAGCAGGAGGGCGGCCGCGAGGTAGAGCGGTCCGATGGCCCGCCCGA
>NZ_JBYSXL010000028.1:0-19350 GCF_058782155.1 Methylobacterium sp. FW306-05-D | reverse complement strand
TGCCGCCGGCTGGGCGCCCGGCGGGAGAGCCTGGGGCGCTGCGTCGCCGATGCCGGCTGACGCGCCGCCCGCCGAACCGAAGAGCCTGCGCGACCCCAGCGCCCTGGCCGCGCGCAGGGCCCTGCTCGACAGCCCCCACATCGCTCCCCTCCGCGCCCTCGCCCGGCAGATCGCCGAGGCGCACAGGGCCGAGGTGCCCGACCCCGATCCCCTCGACGGTGGCGTCGAGGCCCGCCTGCTGCTCCTCTTGGAGACGCCGGGGCCGAGCATCCGCGGCACCGGCTTCGTCTCGCGCGACAACCCCACGGGGACCGCCGCCAACCTGTTCCGCTTCCTCGCCGAGGCCGGCATCGCCCGCCGGGACACCCTGCTCTGGAACACGATCCCGTGGGTGATCCACGCGCCCGGCGCCCTGAACCGGGCCCCGCGCCAGTCCGAGGTGAGGCAGGCCTTGCCCTGCCTCGCACCGCTCCTCGCCCGGCTGGCGCGGCTTCGCGTGGTCGTGCTCTCCGGCCGGGTCGCGGGCCTCGCGCGGGGGGAGCTCGCGGCGCTGCGGCCGGACCTGCCCGCGATCGCCGTCCCGCATCCGAGCCCGACCTATGTCTGCACCGCCCCCAGCGTCGCCGAGCGCATCCGGGCGGGTCTCGCCGAGGCGCAGGCCTGCATCGCCGGTGGGCATCGCGCCTCCCTCGCTGGCAATTGCCGCCCGATGCCCCTAAATGCGGGCGACGGGCCGTGGTCCGGCACAAGCTCGGGTTGACCCATGCCGCCATGCGGCCGTGTGCGGGGAGCCCAGCGGAGGCGGACGCCGACACGATGAACTTTGCCAGACAGCAGAAGCAGATCGAGACGGCCGAGGCGCTCGCGCCCGAGGCGTCCCCGATCGACGCGACGGAGGCCGAGGCGGCCCCGGCGAAATCCGGGATGCGCGGGCGCTATGCCTGGCTCGGCACCATCGCCAGCCTTGCCATCCTGGCCGGTTCGCTGTTCGTCCTGTGGAAGCTCGTCCAGACCGTCACCTGGGCCGAGATGCACGCGGCCTTCACGGGCGCCTCGGCCGAGCAGCTAAGCTTCGCCTTCCTGTTCGTGGGACTGAGCTACCTCTTCCTCACCTGCTACGATGCCCTGGCGCTGCGCCAGCTCAAGCTGAAGGTGCCCTACCGGACGACGGCGCTCGCCTCGTTCACCAGCTACGCCGTCAGCTTCACCCTCGGCTTCCCGCTCCTGACGGCCGGCACGATCCGCTACTGGATCTACTCCAGCAAGGGCCTCGGCGCGGCCAAGATCGCCGCCCTCACGGTGATCGCCGGCTTCACCTTCTGGCTCGGCATGGGTGTCGTCCTCGGCCTCAGCCTCATCGTCGAGGCGGGCCAACTCGCCGCCCTCACCTTCACCAGCATCGCGCTGAACCAGGGGGTGGGCTTCGGCGCGCTCCTCGCCGTGGTCGCCTACCTGCTCTGGGTCTCGCTGAAGCGCCGGCACGTCCGGGTGAAGAGCTGGCGCCTCGAACTGCCCGGCGCCTCGGTCTCCCTGAGCCAGATGGTGGTGGGCATCGGCGACGTCTGCGCGGCCGCCGCCACGCTCTACGTGCTCCTGCCGGCGGGCACCTCCATCGGCTTCACCACCTTCGTGGCGATCTACGTCCTGGCCGCCATGCTCGGCATCGCCTCCAACGCGCCGGGCGGGATCGGGGTGTTCGAGGCGACGATCCTGCTCGCCCTGTCGAGCCTGCCCCGCGACCAGGTGCTCGGCTCACTGCTGCTGTTCCGGGTCTGCTACTACCTCGTGCCCTTTGTCATCGCCCTGGTCATGTTGACCGTGTACGAGATCGTCAAGCGCAGCCGGGGCACCGGGACCCGCGGCGCGCCGTAACGCCGGGAGGGTCCGCATGGCACGGGGCGCGCGCCGCTCATCCTGGACCGCCGCCGCCGTCGCGACCCTGGGCCTCGGGGTGTTCGCCGCAGGACGGGGCACCCTCGACGGCCCGACGGTCGCGGCCTCCGTCGTCGTCCTCTGCCTCGGCGGCGTCATCGGCGGTCTCGGGCGCGCCCGCATCGTGCGGGTCCCCGAGAGCCCCGGCACCAGCCGCCACTCGGTGGCGGAGGCGCTGCTCGCCAACATTCCCGACCCCGTGATCCTGGTCGACCGCCGCGCCGTGGTGATCGAGGTCAATCCCGCCGCCCGCGCCCTGCTGCCGGCGCTGAAGCTGCGCCACCCGCTCTCCTTCGCCCTGCGCGCGCCCGACGTCCTCGACGGGATCGAGGAGGTCCTGCGCACCGGCGCACCTCTCAAGACCCTCTATGCCACCCGCGTGCCCACCGAACGCGCCTTCGAGGTGCAGATCGGCGCCCTGCCGATGCCGGACGGCGTGGTGGGCGGGCAGCCCAACGTGGTGCTGTTCCTGCGCGACCTCACCTCGGCGCGGCGCCTGGAGGCGATGCGGGTCGATTTCGTCGCCAATGCCAGCCACGAGCTGCGCACGCCGCTGGCCTCCCTCCTCGGCTTCATCGAGACGCTGCAGGGGCCGGCCCGCAACGACCCGCCGGCGCGGGAGCGCTTCCTCGGCATCATGAAGACCCAGGCGCAGCGGATGGCGCGCCTCGTCGACGACCTGCTGTCGCTGTCGCGGATCGAGTTGCGCGAGCACGTGGCGCCGACGCGGCCCGTCGACCTGACCCGGATCGCCCGGCAGATGGTGGACACGCAGGGGCCGCTGGCCCGGGACCGCGGCGTGGTGCTGAGCGTGGCGGCCGAGGGCGCCTTCCCCGTCCTCGGCGAGCGCGACGAGCTGCTGCGGGTGGTCGAGAACCTGATCGAGAACGCGGTGAAATACGGCGGCAGCGGGGGACGCGTCGAGGTTGCGCTCCGGCGCCAGGAGGACGCCGCCAACGGGCGCGCCAGCGTCGAGCTGTCGGTGCGTGACCACGGGCCGGGGATCGCCGCCGAGCACATCCCGCGCCTGACCGAACGGTTCTACCGGGTCGACGTCGCCTCGAGCCGCGACCAGGGCGGCACCGGCCTCGGCCTCGCCATCGTCAAGCACATCGTCAACCGGCACCGGGGCCGGCTGATCATCGAGAGCGTGCCCGACGAGGGCACCACCGTGCGGGCGATCTTTCCGGAATTCGCGCCCGCCGGGACCCGGGAGTCCCTGGCCGAACCGGCGTGACGGCGACCCGCTACCGGAACGGCGGCTCGTCGAAGCTGCGCAGCTTGCGCGAATGCAGGCCATGGCGCTCGGCCCGCAGGTTGTCGAGGGCGGCGAGCCCGATCAGCAGGTGCTCGGCCACCGCGCGCTCGTAGAAGGCGTTGGCGGCGCCCGGCAGCTTGATCTCGCCATGGAGCGGCTTGTCGGAGACGCAGAGCAGGGTGCCGTAGGGAACCCGCAGGCGGTAGCCCTGGGCCGCGATGGTGCCGCTCTCCATGTCGACGCCGATGGCGCGGGAGAGGTTGATGCGCCGCCGCTCCTGGCTGAAGCGGAGCTCCCAGTTGCGGTCGTCGTAGGTGACGACCGTTCCGGTCCGGAGCCGGCGCTTGAGGGCCTCGCTCTTCTCGCCGGTGACGTGGGCGGCCGCCGCCTGGAGGGCGAGCTGCACCTCGGCGAGCGCCGGCACCGGCACGTCGGGCGGCACCAGTTCGTCGAGGATGCGGTCGCGGCGCAGGTAGCCGTGAGCGAGGACGTAGTCGCCGATGGTCTGGGACTGGCGCAGGCCGCCGCAATGCCCGACCATCAGCCAACAATGCGGGCGCAGGACCGCCAGGTGGTCGGTGATCGTCTTCGCGTTCGAGGGTCCGACGCCGATGTTCACCAGGGTGGTGCCCTGCTGGCTCCCGTCGGGCCCGCGCGCCACGAGGTGGTAGGCGGGCATCTGGTACTTGTGCCAGGGCGAGGCGGCGATGAGCGCGGAGGGATTGACCGACGCCGCCTCGGCCCGCGAGACGGTGACGCCGCCCGGCAGGATCATCCGCTCGAAGCCGTCGTCGCCGCGGGCGAGGCGCTCGAGCCCGTGGCGGATGAAGCCGTCGACGTAGCGGTGGTAGTTGGTCAGCAGGATCCAGGGCTGCACGTCGCCCCAGTCGCTGCCGGTGTAGTGCACGAGGCGGCGGAGCGAGTAATCGGTCCGAATCGCGTCGAACAGGGCGAGCGGGCGCGGCGCGTCGGGCAGATCGTGCCAGAGGCCGTCGGCGATCTCGTCGCCCACCACCGAGAGCAGCGGCACGGGGAAGTAGGTGGCGAGGTCCCGGGGCGTGACGCCGCTGCGCCCGAGATCGGCGCCCGGCTCGATCACGTAGGGATAGGGAATCTCCTGCGCGCTGAGGCCGACCTCGAGGGTGACGGCGTAGTCCCGCACCAGCGGCCGCAGCTGCTCCAGCAGGTAGCCGCGGAAATGCGCCGGCTGGGTCACGGTGGTGGCGTAGGTGCCCGGCGCCTGGAGCTTGGCCGTGGCGCGCGAGACCTGCGGCATCGGGCCGGCGGGCTGGTAGGTCAGGCGCAGCTCCGGATAGCGGAACTGCAGCCGCTCGGTGGCGTCCGGCGGCGGCCCGCCGTCGAGGTAGCGCGCGAGGGCCGACCGCAGAGCCTCGATCGCCCCGGCATGCAGGGCCGCGAGGCGGTCCACCGCGGTCTCGGGGTCGGAGACGGACTCCATCGGTCGCAGCTCGTCGCGGATCACGGTGCCTCCTGGCCAAATCTCGGTCCCGTGCGTCTTACACCCGGCGGACCCCGGAGGCGAACGCGCGGCTTCCGTTGCGCCATCCGGCGCCCTCGGCAACGACGTTTCCGAATTGTCCGTTGGTCAGCCACCAACCATTTTGCTACGCCTATAAGTCCATTAACATATGCAAGGCATCCAATTCGTCTCATCGAGATGAAAACTGGGTTCGCGGGTCAGCATAAGCGGCGACGGTAGGGGGAACAGCGCGTCGATGCTCAAAGCCATCGGTTGCTTCATTGCCGAAAATGATCCGTGGCTGATGGTCCTCGCGGCGATCATTTGCGCGCTCGCGACGACGTCTACGATCGCGCTGATGCATCACGCGAAGCAGTCCCCGACCGGCTGGCGCAGCGGCTGGGTCGCGGTCGCGGCGGTCGGCGGCGGCTCGGGCATCTGGGCGACCCATTTCCTGGGCATGCTGGCCTTCGATCCCGGCCTGGACGCGGCCTATGCCGCCGGCCTGACGGTGCTGTCGCTGGTGTTCGCCATCCTGCTGAGCGGGATCGGCCTGGCCGCCTCGGTGTTCTGGAACGCCCGCGTCGCCCCCCTCGCGGGCGGCGCGATCGTCGGGCTCGGCATCGCGACGATGCACCACACCGGCCTCGCGGCCTATCAGGTCGCCGGGCACATGGAATGGCATCCGGGCCTAGTGGCGCTCTCCCTCCTCGCCGGCGTCGGGCTCGCCATGGCGGCCCTCTGGATCGGACTGACCAGCGTACGGCCCCTGGCCCGGATCGTCGGCGCCGCCTGCCTCGCCGGCGCGATCTGCTCCCACCACCTCATCGGGATGACCGCCCTGACTCTGGTGCCGGACCCGCGGGTGCTGGTGCCCGAGGAGACGGTGAAGCCGCTCTGGCTCGCGCTGCCGGTGGGGCTCGCGAGCCTCACGATCCTGATCCTGGCCTGCACGACGCTGGTGCTCGACCTGCGCAACCGCCAGCGCGAGATCTATCGCGGGCGCCTGCTCAGCCTCGCCAACGCCGCCGTGGAAGGCCTCGTGATCTGCCAGGACGGCGTCATCGTGAGCGCCAACGACAGCTTCGCGGCCCTCACGGGCACGGAGGCGCGCAGCCTCGACGGCGTGCCCCTGTCCCGCTTCATCCCCGATGCCGGGACGCTCCGGAGCCTGGAGACGGGACGCGACGAGGCGGTGGAGGGCACCCTGTACCGCACGGACGGCTCCGCCCTGCCGGTGGAGCTGATCATGCGGCCCGTGGCCTACGGGCGCACGCCGCACGTCGCGCTCGCGGTGCGCGATCTGACGACGCGCCGGCGGGCCGAGCGCCAGATCCAGTTCCTCGTCGGCCACGACCCGCTCACCGGCCTGCCCAACCGGCAGCACTTCCATTCGGGCCTGGACGAGGGGCTCCGGCGCGCCGCGGCCTCCGGCGGCCGCCTCGCCCTGCTCCATATCAATCTCGACGGGTTCAAGGAGATCAACGACCTGTTCGGCAACGCCATCGGCGACGGCACGCTGGTCCGGGTCGGCCGCCTCCTGGGCGGCCTCCTCGACGCGACGCAGATGATCGCCCGCATCGGCGGCGACGAGTTCGCGGTGCTGACGCCCTGCACCCATGCGGTGGCCGCCGGCCGCCTCGCGGAGGCGATCCGGGCGAGCCTGCAGGCGGCGGCCGAGGGCGCGACCCAGGGCGAGCCGGTTCCGGCCGCCACGATCGGCATCGCGGTGTTCCCCGACGATGCCCGCGACCGCAACGACCTCCTCAACGCCGCCGACACCGCCCTCCTCCTCGCCAAGACGGAGGGACGCGGGAACTACCGCTTCTTCGAGGCCTCGGTCGGGCACGACGTGCGGGAGCGCCGCCTCCTGGAGAAGCAGCTGCGCCGCGCCCTGGCGGAGGACCAGCTGCGCCTCGTCTACCAGCCGCAGATCGAGACCCGGACCGGGACGGTGATCGGGTTCGAGGTGCTGCTGCGCTGGCACCAGCCCACGCGCGGGCTCGTCTCGCCGGCCGTCTTCATCCCCATCGCCGAGGAGAGCGGGCTCATCCGGGAGATCGGCGCCTGGGTGCTGCGGGAGGCCTGCCGGGAGGCCACGTGCTGGGACGCCCCGCTCGGCGTCGCGGTGAACGTCTCGGGCGTGCAGGTCCACGACGCGGGCTTTGCCCCGGACGTCCGGGCGATCCTGGCGGAGACCGGCCTCGACCCGGCGCGCCTCGAACTCGAGATCACCGAGACGGCCCTGATCCGCGATCCGGACCGGGCCCTGACCAACCTGCGACAGTTGAAGGCCCTGGGCCTGCGCATCGCCATGGACGATTTCGGCACCGGCTACTCCTCCCTCTCGAACCTGCGGCTGTTCCCGTTCGACACGATCAAGATCGACGGCTCCTTCATCGCGTCGGTGGATTCCAACCCGCAGGCGGCCGCCATCGTGCGCTCGGTGCTGGGGCTCGGAGCGGGCCTGGGCCTGCCGGTCATTGCCGAGGGCGTGGAGACGGCCGAGGAGCTCGACTTCCTCGTCGCCGAGAAGTGCCACGCCGCGCAGGGCTACTTCATCGGCCGGCCCGGGCCGATCGGCAGCTTCACGCAGCAGACGGGCGGCACCCGGCAACGCGCGCCCGTCGCCGCCTGATCCCACCCCGGCTTCGGCCTGCGCTTGCCCCCGGCGCCCGCTTGCCCGAAACCGTGCGCCCGGCGCACCGATCGGCGCGACGATCGGCATTCGCGGAAAGGCGCATCATGGACGACGAGACCGGACATCGCCCCGGCGAGGCGGCGATCCCGCTGCCCGACAGCTTCGATGCCGGGCTCTACTTCATCGGCCGCATCCGCACGCCCTGGGCGACCCGGGGCGAATGCCCCAAGAACGGCCTCAAGACCGACGCGGTCTGCACGCTCGCGGTCGAAGCGCCCTTCTCGGAGGCCCTCCAGAACGTCGAGGGCGCGAGCCACCTCATCGTGCTCTACTGGATGGACGAGGCCGCCCGGGACCTCGCGATCCAGCGCCCCCGCCACGCGGAGGGCGGCCGGGGCACCTTCTCCCTGCGCTCGCCGGTGCGTCCCAACCCCATCGCCCTGTCGGTGGTCGAGCTCCTGGAGCGGGACGGGGCGACCCTGCGGGTGCGCGGCCTCGATTGCCGCGACGGAACCCCGCTCCTCGACATCAAGCCCTATTTCGCGACCACGGATTCGCGCCCCGGCGCCACGGTGGACCGAGCCGGGACGGCGCCGCGCTGAGGCGCCGCCCGGGCTGAGCGGATCAGCCCGCCCGCGCCGGGTCCGCGGCGCCGTGGACCTGTCCCTCCGCGCCGTGGACCCGGCGCGGCGTGCCCTTCGGCGGCGCCTTGATCCGGTACCAGCCGACATAGAGGGCCGGCAGGAAGAACAGCGTCAGGAAGGTCGCCGCCAGGATGCCGCCGATCATCGCGTAGGCCATCGGCCCCCAGAACACCTCGCGGGCGATGGGGACGAGGCCGAGGCTGGCGGCCGCCGCCGTGAGCAGGATCGGGCGCATGCGGTGGCAGGTGGCGTCCACCACCGCGTCCCAGGGCGGCAGGCCGTCCCGCTCGTACTCGTCGATCTGGGTCACCAGGATCACCGAGTTGCGCACGATGATGCCGATCAGCGCCAGCACGCCCAGGATCGCCACGAAGCCCATCGGCTTGTTGAAGGCGAGCAGCGCGACGGCGACGCCGATCAGCCCGAGGGGCGCCACGCTCGCCACCAGGAAGAGCTTCTGGAAGCTCTGGAGCTGGATCATCAGGAACATCGCCATGGTGAGCAGCATCACCGGCGCCACCGCCGCGATCGGTCCCTGACCCTTGGCGCTCTCCTCCACGGCGCCGCCCACCGCCAGGACGTAGCCGTCCGGAAGGCTCTTGCGGAACGCGGTGATCTTCTCGTCGAGCTGGCTCACCACCGTGGCGGGCTGGGTGTCGTCCGAGATCGAGGCCCGCACCGTGATGGTGGGCAGGCGGTCGCGGCGCCAGACGATGGGCTGCTCCAGCTCGTAGCCGATGGTGGCGAAGGCCAGCAGCGGCACCACGCTGCCGTTGGCCAGCGGCACCTGCAGGCTCTGGAGCGTGTCGAGGGAGTTGCGCTCCACCGCCTGCGCCCGGGCGACCACGTTGACGAGGTAGATCGAGTCCCGGACCTGGGTGATCGACCGGCCGCCCACGATGCCGTTGAGGAGGCCGGCGATGTCCTCCGAGGTCACGCCGAGCTGGCGCGCCTTGTCCTGGATGATGTCGACCTTGAGCACCTTGCCGGGCTCGTTCCAGTCGAAGGTCGGTACGTCGAGATGCGGGTTGCCGCCGACGATGTTGCCGAGGGTGAGCGCGTAGGCCCGCAGGGTCTGCAGGTCGGGGCCGCTGAGGCGGTACTGCACCGGGCGTCCCACCGGCGGCCCGAGGTCGAGGGAGTGGATCAGGAAGTCGGTGCCGACGAATTTCTCGCGCGCGAGCTTGTCGAGCTTCAGCTTCATGCGCTCGCGCGCCTCGATCGACTTCGTCTCGATCACGATCTGGCCGAAGAAGGCGTTGCCGAGCTGCTGGTCGAGAGGCAGGTAGAAGCGCACCGCGCCCTGGCCCACGTAGGAGGACCAGCGCACGATCTCGGGGTCGCCCACCAGGGCCGCCTCGAAGCGGTCCATCTGGCCTTTCGTCTCGGCGATGCTGGCGTTCTGCGGCAGCGTCATGTCGACGAGGAGTTCGGGGCGGTCGGAGGCCGGGAAGAACTGCTGCTGCACGAAGCCCATGCCGACGATCGCCGCGCCGAGCATGCCCACGCAGACGATCACGGTGGTCCAGCGCCAGCGCATGGCGCCCAGCAGCATCCCGGTGAAGATCCGCATCGACCGGCTCGGGGCGTCGTGGTCCTTGTGCTTCATCTGCTTCGGCAGGAGCTTCACGCCGATAAGGGGCGCGAACAGCACCGCCACCACCCAGGAGACCAGGAGCGAGGCGGCGATGACGACGAAGAGCGAGTAGGTGTACTCGCCCGCCGACGAGCCGTTGAAGCCGATGGGCAGGAAGCCCGCCACGGTCACCAGGGTGCCGGTGAGCATCGGGAAGGCGGTGGAGGTGTAGGCGAAGGTCGCGGCCTTCTTCAGGCTGTCGCCGACCTCCAGGCGCGCGACCATCATCTCCACCGTGATCATCGCGTCGTCGACGAGGAGGCCGAGCGCGATGATGAGCGCGCCCAGCGAGATGCGCTGGAGGGTGACGCCCATGATCTGCATGATCACGAACACGATGGCGAGCACCAGCGGGATCGACAGCGAGACCACGAGGCCGGCGCGCCAGCCCAGCGAGATGAAGCTCACCGCCAGCACGATCACCACCGCCTCGACCAGGGCCTTGGTGAAGCCGCCCACCGCCTCCTCGACGATTCTCGGCTGGTCCGAGACGAGGTGGATGCCGACGCCCACCGGCAGCTCGCCCTCGAGCTTGCGCATCCGCTCCTTCAGGTCGTGGCCGAAGGTGAGCAGGTTGCCGGAGGGCTGCATGGCGATGGCCAGACCGATGGCCGGCTGGCCGTTGAAGCGGAACAGGTCGGTGGGCGGGTCGGTGAAACCGCGGGAGATCTCGGCGACGTCGGAGAGGCGGAAGAAGCGGTCGTTCACCCGCAGGTTGACGGCCCGCAGGCTCTCCTCGTTGACGAACTGGCCGCCGACCCGGACGGAGACCCGCTCCGGTCCCGCCTGGATCACGCCGGAGGGCGCGATGGCGTTCTGCGACTGCAGGGTTCGGATGACCGAGTTGGTGTCGAGGCCGAGGCCGGCGAGCTTGCGGGTGGAGAAGTCGAGGTAGATCACCTCGTCCTGCGCGCCGAGGAGCTGCATCTTGCCCGCGGACGGCACCTTCTTCACCTCGGCGCGGACCCGCTCGACGTAGTCGCGCAGCTGGCGCGGGGTCACGCCATCGGCCGTGAAGGCGTAGACGTTGCCGAAGACGTCACCGAACTCGTCGTTGAAGAACGGCCCCTGGATCCCCTGCGGGAAGGTGTTCTGGATGTCGCCGATGCGCTTGCGCACCTGGTAGAAGATCGCCGGAATGGTCTTGGGCGGCGTCGTCTCGCGCAGCTGCACGAACACCGTGGCCTGGCCCGGCGTGGTGTAGCTGCGGCTGAAATCGACGGCGTCGATCTGCTGCAATTCCTTCTCGATCCGCTCGGTGACCTGATCGAGGGTGTCGCTGATGGTGGCGCCCGGCCAGCGCGCCTGTACGATCATGGTCTTGATCGCGAAGGGCGGGTCTTCCTCGCGGCCGAGGCGCTCGTAGGCCAGGAAGCCGGCCACCACCGAGATCAGCATCAGGAACCAGACGAAGGAGCGGTGCTCCAGCGCCCATTCGGAGAGATTGAAGGTCTTCACGGATTGTCTCTCGCCTCACCGGGGTGGCGGCTGATGATGGACGGCGTCTGGCCCGCGGGGATCAGGGCGCCTGATCGGGCAGGCGTACGGCCTGCCCGTCCTTGAGCGAGTGGACGCCGGCCAGGACCACGCGGTCGCCGGCGTTCAGGCCCGCGCCGATGCTGACGCCGTTCGCGTCGCGCCGCGTGACGGTGACGGGCCGCTTGCGCACGCTCTTCCCGTCGGGCGCGACGACCCAGACGGCATCGCGGCCGTCCTCGGTCAGCACCACCGTGGCGGGCAGGTCGACATGGGGCGGCTCGGCGCGCGCCAGGGTGACCGTGAGGGTGGAGCCCAAGCGGAAGGCCTCCGAGGGCTTAATCAGGGTCATGCGGATGCGCCGGGTCCGCGTGGTCTGGTCGGCGAAGGGCGCGATCTCCCGCACCCGCGCCGTCGCCGTCACGTCCGGGGCGCTCTGGAGGGAGACGGTGAACTCGGCGTCTGCCGGCATGGTGCCGACGAGATCCTCGGGAATGTCGACCACGGCCTCGCGCTCCTCGGGCCGGGCCAGGGTCGCCACCGCCTGGCCCGCGCTGAGCACCTGGCCGACCTCGGCGCTGCGCACCGTGACGACGCCGTCGAAATCCGCGTGCAGCTCGGTGTAGCCCATCTGGTCCTGCGCCCGCTGCAGGCTCGCCTCGGCTTGCGAGACCCGGGCCTGGGCCGTGTCGCGGCTCGCCACGGCGGTGTCGAGTTGCGCCTGGCTGACATTGCCGCCGGCGAGCAGGCGGCGGCGGCGCGATTCCGTGGCGCTCGCGTTCTCGGCCTGCGCCCTAGCATCGGCGAGCTCGGCCTCGGCCCGGGTCAGGGCGAAGCGCGTCACCACGGGGTCGAGGGCCGCGATGCGCTGCCCCTGGTGGACGATGTCGCCCACGGTCACGTCGCGGGCGATCATGCGCCCGGCGATCTGGAAACCGATCTCGGACTGGTAGCGCGGCGCCACCACGCCCGCGAAGGGGCCGAAGACCTTGGCCGAGACCGGCTTCACGACCCGGTAGAGAACCGGCCGCACGGGTGGCGGCAGAGCCGTGTCCTCGGCGGCCCGACAGGCACCGAGCGGGAGCACGAGGGCGACGGCGAGCAGGGCCGGACGAATCATCGCGTGGCCTCCAGGGTCTCGGCGACGGCAACAGTCTGCCCCGGCCGCAGGAGCTGGATACCCGCGATGACGACCTCCTCGCCGGGCTCGACGCCCCCCTTCAGCGCGATGGTGTTGGGCCCGTAGCGCTCGATCGTGACGGTTCGGGGCGAGACGGTGCCGCTGGCGGGATCACGTACCCAGACCGCCGGGCCGTTCTCCCAGCGGTAGAGCGCCGACCAGGGCAGTACGATCGCCTGGCGCGGCCGGAACTTGCCGGTGCCGATGACGACGGCACCGAGGCTCATGGCCTTGGGCGTCTCGTCGAGCCCGACCTTGACCCGCACGGTGCCGGAGGCGGCATCCACGCTGGGGGAGATCTCCCGCACCCGGCCGACCGCCGTAACCCGCGGATCGGCCTGGAGCGTGACCGCGACGGTCTTGCTCTCGGGGGGGGCGGCGAGCACCGCCTCGAAGATGTTGAAGACGGCGTCGCGCGGGCCGTCCTGCGCCATCACCAGCACGGTCTGGCCGGTCTGGACGACCTGCCCGACCTCGAAGGTGCGGCTCAGCACGATGCCGTCCACACCCGCCTTCAGGTCCGTGTAGGAGAACTGCTCCTCGGCGGTGCCCAGGGCCGCCTTGGCCGAGTCCACCGAGGCCTGCGTGGTCCGCAATTGCTGCTCGGCGTCGTCGTAGCTCGGGCGGGTGGTGTAGCCGCTGGCCATGAGCTGCTCCTGGCGCCTGAAGTTCAGCTTGGCCTGGGTCAGCAGCGCCTCGGCCGAGGTGAGCGCGGCCTGCGCGTTGTTGAGGTTGGCCCGCTGCTCCTGCGGATCGAGCTTGGCCAGCACCTGATCGGCGGTGACGTGGTCGCCGACCTCCACGAGGCGCTTGGCGATCTTGCCGTTGGTGCGGAAGGCGACGTTCACCTGCGACTGGGCCTGGATGTCGCCGGTGAAGATGAGGTCGGAGGCGATCGTGCTGGCGCGCGCCACGGCCGTCCGCACCACCGCGACGGCGGGGCTCGCGGTCTTCGAATCCGCGGGCTTGGGCGCTTCCCGGGGAGTTCCGTCCGCACCCCACGCGGACGGTATCGCGCCGGCACAGCACAGGAACAGCATGGTCACGAGCACCGGGGCCGAGGGTATCCGGGCCGAGGGCATCCGGGTCACGCGTCCCCATCCGCGCGGCCCCACGGTCAGCCAACCCACCATTGCGTCCTCGAACTCGAAAGCCCCCTGCCTCGCGCCTCCCATATCGGCTCTGTTACCGACCGTCCAGACGGTTTCTTTTTTCGTCGGATCGTCTTTCCGATCGAGGCGTTCCCCAGTATCTCCCTCGACGTGAACGGTCTTCTCGCCAGCTCCGGCTGTGGAACCCCTCCCCCCGAAACCGCTGGCGAACCAGCCGGATTGTCGACGATGAAGGCGCGTACCCGCCGCGAAGACCGACCCCTGGTGATCCTGGACGCCGCAGAACGCCTGATTCGGCGCATGGGGACGCGCACCCTCACCATCGACGCGGTGGCGGCCGAGGCTTCGCTGAGCAAGGGCGGCGTCCTGCACCACTTCGCGTCGAAAGACGCCCTGATCTCGGCGCTGGCCGAGCGCAAGCTGCGCGAGATCCGCGAGAGCGTGGCGGCCCATGAAGCCGAGCAGGGTGCGAACACGGCCGCCCTCCCCCTGGCGCTGATCGCCCATGCGCGTCAGGTCTATGCCGACGAGGACGGGTTTCCCCGCGCCCTGCTGCTCGCCTCCGCCGAGAACCCCGAGGCCTTCGCGGGATTCAACGCCTTCCTCAAGCAGCGCCTCGCTCAGATGGAGGATGTGGCCTGCTGCCCCGGCGCCGGCGCGATGCTGACCTTCGCCACCCTCGGCCTCCTGCTGACCCGAACCCTGGGCTTCCACTGCCTGGAGGGACCGGAACTGGAGAAGCTGTTCGACGCCATGGAGCACGCCGCCCAGACGCTGCCGAAGGCGGACGCGCGGACCTGAGGACCGCACGCCCGCGCCTGTCCGCTCCCGGATACTGGTGCGTGGCAGCCGACACGGGCCCGCGCGCCGTATTGTCCGAACTCGGCCCGGCCGCGGACCCGTCGCGGGACCGCGACCGTCAAGATGGTGTCCACTGATCCACCGGATCGGCTTCTGGCGGATACTTCCCGGACAGGGTGCAACGCTTCCGGATCGGGGTGTTGAAAAAGTCCGCCGCGGCGGATCTAGTTGAGGATTCCGAAATCTCTTCTGCCCATGACCGGATCGCCGCTGTACGATCCGGCATGGACACGCTAGGCCTCGATCATGCCCGCCGGACCCTCCGACTCGATCGCCCGACCGTCCCTGATCCCGACCGGGAGCGACCGCTGCGGATGGCTGGACGCGTGAGCGGCTCCCTGGCGTTCCTCGACGCGGGCAGCGTCACCGGCGCCGAGATCCGTACGCACGACTGGTCGGGGACGACGCTCGGTCCGCCGGAGACCTGGCCGCCGGCCCTGCGCAACACGCTGGCCCTGATGCTCGCCTGTCCCCGCCCGATGTTCCTGGCCTGGGGGCCGGACCTGCTCTGCTTCTTCAACGACGCCTACCGGCCGATCCTCGGCTACCGCCTGCCGAACGCCCTCGGGCGCCCGTTCCGCGCGGTCTGGGGCAAGATCTGGGACGACATCGGCCCGCTGGTCGAGGCCACCCTCGCCGGCGAGAGCCGCACCCTCACCGACATGAAGCTCGATCTCGCCCGCTCGGGCCAGGCCGAGGAGAGCTGGTGGTCCTTCACCTACTCGCCCGTCTACGACGATGCCGGGGCGATCAACGGGCTGTTCTGCATCACCGCGGAGACCACCGACCGCGTCCTGGGCGAGGCCGCCCTGCGCGAGAGCGAGGACCATTACCGCCACGCGGTCGAACTGAACCCGCAGGTGCCCTGGACCTGCGATGCCGCCGGCAACATCACCTCCTACGCCACGCGCTGGCTCACCCTGACCGGACAGGCGCCCGGCGAACCGCTGGGCGACGGCTGGACCCGGGCGGTCCACCCCGAGGACCTGCCGCGGGCCCTCGCGGTGTTGGGCGCCTCGATCGCCTCCGGGGAGCCGGTGGACGTGGACTACCGCCTCCGCCTCGCCACGGGCGAGCACCGCTGGATGCGGGCGCGGGCCTACCCGCGGCGGACCGAGGACGGCGCGATCCTGCGCTGGTACGGCGTGGTCGAGGATATCCACGACCGCAAGCAGGCCGAGATGCGCCTGCAGCGGCGCGAGGAGCAGCTGCGCCTCGCCACCGAGGCGGCCGAGATCGGGACCTGGGACCTCGACACGGTGGGGAATACGCTGGTCTGGTCGGCGCGGACCAAGGCGATGTTCGGCCTCCCCCCGGAGGCGTCCGTGACCCTGGACGACTTCTATGCCGGCCTGCACCCGGAGGACCTGGCGGCCACCCGCGCGGCCTTCGCCTCCGCCCTCGATCCGGCTCGGCGGGCCAGCTACGACGTCGAGTACCGCACCGTCGGGCGCGACGACGGGCGGGTACGCTGGATCGCCGCGAAGGGCCGGGCCGTGTTCGACGCCGCCGGGGTCTGCGTCCGGGCGCTGGGCACGACCATCGACGTCTCGGCGCGCAAGGCCGCCGAGGGCCACCTGCGCTTCCAGATCGCGCTGGGCGACCGCCTGCGGGCCGCGAGCGCGCCCCTGGAGGTGAAGATGATCGCCGCGGCCAGCCTCGGGGCGCATCTGGGCGTCGGGCGGACGGGCTACGGACACCTCCAGAACGGGGGCGAGGTCGTCTCGGTCGAGCGCGACTGGTGCGACGGGCGCATGGCGTCGCTCGCCGGCGAGACCCGGGTGCTCGACGCCTTCGGCCCCATCCTGATCGCGCAGTTGCGCCGGGGCGAGACCCTGGTGGTCACCGATTGCCGGACGGACCCGCGGACGGCGGGACCCGCGTTCCAGGCGACCTGGGACAGCATCGGCACCCGGGCGCTGATCCTGGCGCCGATGATGCGGGGCCGGGATGGCGGCCCCCTGACCCTCGGCGGCGTGTTCTACGTGCATTCCGCCACGCCGCGCCACTGGACCGACGAGGAGGTGCGCCTGACCATGGAGGTCGCGGCGCGGACCTGGTCGGCCTATGCGCAGGCGGAGGCCGAGGCGGCCCTGCGCGAGCTGAACGCCACCCTCGAGGAGCGCGTGGCGGGGCGCACGGCGGAGCTCGAGCAGACCCACGAGGCCCTGCGGCAGGCGCAGAAGATGGAGGCGGTGGGCCAGCTCACGGGTGGCGTCGCCCACGACTTCAACAACCTCCTGACCATCATCCGCTCCTCGGTGGACTTCCTGCGCCGGCCGGACCTGCCCGAGGCGCGCAAGAGCCGCTACCTCGACGCGGTCTCCGAGACCGTCGACCGGGCCGCCAAGCTCACCGGCCAGCTCCTCGCCTTCGCGCGACGCCAGGCGCTCAAGCCGGAGGTGTTCGATGTCCGGGCACGGCTCGTCGTCGTCGCCGAACTGCTGGAGACGGTGACGGGGGCCTGCATCCGGGTCGTCACCGACCTGCCCGCGCAGACCTGCCACATCCGCGCGGATCTCAGCCAGTTCGAGACCGCCTTGATCAACATGGCCGTCAACGCCCGGGACGCGATGGAGGAGCGCGGCACCCTGACCATCCGGCTCGAATGCCGGGCGCCCCCGCCGCCCCTGCGCAGCCATGGCGACGGCGCGGCGGACCGGTTCGCGGCGATCTCGCTCACCGACACCGGCAGCGGCATCCCGCCGGAGCATCTCGACCGGATCTTCGAGCCGTTCTTCACCACCAAGGGCGTGGGCAAGGGCACCGGGCTCGGGCTGTCCCAGGTCTTCGGCTTCGCCAAGCAGTCGGGCGGCGACATCGCGGTGGCGAGCACGCTGGGAGCCGGCACGACCTTCACGCTCTACCTACCGGAGGTCGCGGCCCTCCCGGCCGTCCCGACGGGCGCCGCCCCGGCCTATCCCGCCGTGTCGGGGGACGGGCTGCGCGTGCTTCTCGTCGAGGACAACCTCGAGATCGGCCGGTTCGCGCGTCAGATCCTGGAGGATTTCGGCTATCGCCCGACCTGGCACACCGATGCCGAGAGCGCGCTGGCGGAGGTGGAGGGCGGGACCACGCCCTTCGACATCGTCGTCTCGGACGTGGTCATGCCCGGCATGGGCGGCGTCGCCCTGGCGGAGGAACTGCGGCGGCGCAGGCCGGACCTGCCGGTGCTGCTCGCCTCCGGCTACAGCCATATCCTGGCCCAGGAGGACGCCCACGGCTTCGAACTCCTGCACAAGCCCTATTCCGCCGAGCAGCTCGGCCGGACGATCAACCGGATCGTCGCCCGGCACGCGGCCCTGTCGGAGTCCTGAGGGGCCGGTCAGGCCGCACGCTCGGCCATGGCCGAGAAGACCAGGGCGTGGCGGGCCGCGAGGGCGTCGATATCGGTGGAGTAGCCGCCGCCGATGACCCCGACGAAGGGAACGCCGCGCCGGTGCGCCTCGCCGACCACGAAGCGGTCGCGGGCCAGCAGGCCCGCATCGGTGAGGTCGAGGCGCCCGAGCCGATCGTCGCGATGGGGATCGACCCCCGCATTGTAGAACACGATGTCGGGCTGCAGGGCATCGAGCAGCGGCCCGACATGGGCGGCCAGGACGGCGAGGTAGCCGGCATCGTCGAGGCCGTCCGGCAGCCCGACATCCCGGTCGCCGGCGATCTTGCGCGTCGGATAGTTCTTCTCGGCATGGATCGAGAGGGTGAAGAGGTCGGGCGTCCCGCTGAGGCAATCGGCGGTGCCGTCGCCCTGGTGGACGTCGCAATCGACCACGAGGGCGCGGGCGATGGTGCCCTTGGCGTGCAGGGTGCGGGCGGCCACGGCCACGTCGTTGAAGATGCAGAAGCCGGCGCCGGTCTCGCGCCGCGCATGGTGGCTGCCGCCGGCCGTGCTGCCGGCGAGACCGTGCGCCAGGGCGAGGCGGGCCGCCAGCAGGGTGCCCCCCACCGAGGCGCAGGAACGGGCGACGACGGAGGCGCCCACCGGCAGGCCGATGTTGCGCTCGATCTCGCGGGAGACGTCGAGGGCGAGCACCGCCTCCACGTAGGCGCGCTCATGGGCGGCGGCCAGGAGTTCGGCCCCGGCGGGCTCGGGCCGGGCGAAGCCGTCCGGCACCAGACCCTGCTCCGCTAGGAGCTCGGCCAGGCGCCCGTACTTGCGCATGGGGAAGCGATGTCCCTCCGGCAGGGTCGCCTCGTAGGCCGGATGAAAGACGATGGGCAGGCTCATCGGGAATCCGCGATCAGCCGGTCCGCCAGGGCGAGCCCGCTGTCGTAGGCGGCCTCGATCCGCGGCCCGAGACAGCCGTCGCCGGCATAGCCGAGGCGCCGATCCGGATCGTAGAGGCAGGGCGCGCCGCAGGTCTCCTCCACGAGGGCGTAGCGCCAGCGATGGGCGCGGGCCCGGATGGGGGCGACGGCCCCGCCGGACAGGTCGCCGACGGCCGCGAGCAGGGCCGCCTCCACCGACTCCGGCGTCTCCTCGAGATGGGCCCTCGACCAGCCGGGCGTGGCATGGACGGTATAGGCCGGCGGCGCCTCCGGCCGCCCGGGCTTCACGCCCTCGCGGAACAGGGCGGCGATGGGCCCCGTCGCGGGGCGCACCACATCGCCCGGGAAGACATCGCCCGGGTTCACGAGGTCCTGTCCGAGGGCCAGCATCAGCGACCAGCAGGGCGCGTAGGAGGCCCGCTCGATGCCGGGCAGCGCGTGGCCGCTCGCCGCGAGGAGGCGCAGGGCCTGCGGACCCGGCAGCGTCAGCAGCACCGCGTCGAAGATCCGGTCCTCGCCGGCTTCCGACAGGGCGACCCGCCAGCCGCGTCCGCTGCGGGCCAGCGCCGTGACGGTGCGGCCGACCTGGACGTCGAGCCCGGCGAGGAGGTCGCGCACGGGCGCGGTCATGTCGGGAACGGCGGTGACGCTGCCGGCGGCGTCGTAGGGCGCGACGAGGCCGCGGGTCTCCCAGTCGGCGAGTCGGGCGCGGAAGGCGGGGCCGTGCGCCCGGATCACCTGGGCGCCGTGATCGAAGGCGAGGCCGGTCTCGCGGTCGCGGCGGTGCGCCATGCGGCCGCCGGGCTGCCGGCCCTTGTCGAACACCGCGACGGAATGCCCGGCCTCGTGGAGGCGGCGCGC
>NZ_JBYSXL010000027.1:0-55438 GCF_058782155.1 Methylobacterium sp. FW306-05-D | reverse complement strand
TCGCGGCGGCCCTGTCCCTGGCCGCCTGAGCGTTCCGTTCGGTCCGGCGACCACGGCATCGGCCGCGGCGGCGTCACGCCCCTCGCGGTGCTGGCCTGGGTCGCGGTCGGCCTGCCCATCGCCTGGGGCATCTGGAGCACCGTGTCGAAGGCGATGATCCTCTTCGGCTGATCACGCGCCGGGCGGCGGCCGCTGTCAGGCCGCGGTGCCGGTCAGGCGATCAGCCGGAGACCGGCGGGCGGCGGCTCCGCCTCCGGCCAGTCGCGGATGGCCTCGAGCGCCCCGGCCAGGGGCGCCGGGCGCCCGAAATGGAAGCCCTGGCCGAAGGCGCAGCCCATCCCGGACAGGAGATCGGCCTCGGCCGCCTCCTCGATGCCCTCGGCCACCACGGTGACGGCAAGGTCGTCGGCCAGGCGCAGGATGGTCTGCACGATGCCCCGGCTGGTCTGGTCGGCGAGGAGCGTCCGCACGAAGGCGCGGTCGATCTTCAGCGTCGTCACCGGCAGGGTGCTGAGGTAGCTCAGGGAGGAATAGCCCGTCCCGAAATCGTCAATCGCGATCCCGAGGCCGGCAGTGCGGCACTGGGTCAGGGCGGCGGCGGCGCGCTCGGGATCGTCCATCAGCATGCTCTCCGTCACCTCGATCTTGAGGCTGGCGGGGGCGATCTCGGTGCGGGCGAGGAAATCGGCGATCATCTCCGGGAAGGAGGCGCCGGCGAGGTCGCGCCCCGAGACGTTCACGGTCATGAACAGGGGGCCGTCCAGCGCGCCGGCATTCTGCTGGGCGGCGAGCAGCAGTTCCGGGAAGACGCGCCCGACCTCGTCGAAGGCGTGCGCCGTGAGCTCGACGATGAGGCCCGACGCCTCGGCCGCCGGGATGAACTCGATCGGGGGCACCAGCCCGCGGGTCGGGTGGCGCCAGCGCATCAGGGCCTCGAAGCCCGCGAGCCGCCGCGACGACAGCCGCACGATGGGCTGGAAGAACAGCTCGAACTCGCCGTTGCGCAGGCCCGCGCGGATCTCGCGCTCCAGCGACAGGGCGCCCAGGGCCGCCGCGAAGGTCTCGGAGGGAGGCGCATCGGCGCCGAGGACGGGCTGTGGCGCGGCCCCCTTCATCTGCTCGAGGATCGTCACGGTCTGGCGGTAGCGGGCGAGCACCACGCCGAGGCACATGCGCAGGATCGGGTCGGTCTGGGCGATCCGGTGCGAGAGCTGCTCCTCGGTGATGACGACGAGTTCGCTGTCCTCCAGGGCGCGGACCGCGGCCGAGCGCGGCTGGTGGTCGAGGATCGCCATCTCGCCGACGATCTCGCCGGGGCCGCGATGCGCCAGGATGAGGTCGCCGTCCGGGCGCTCGATGACGACCTCCAGCCGGCCGCTGACGATCAGGTAGGCGGCGTCGCCCAGATCGCCGGCCGAGAACAGGCGCGCGCCCGCCGGCAGGTGGACATGGTCGAGGCTCGGCGCTTGGGAACTCGGCACGGAAGGTTCCAGGCTGGGCACAGGGCTGGCCCGAGGCGGACCGTGGCTGCGATCGGTTAAGGGCTGGCGAACGGCGGACGCGTTCCCGCGCGCTCCGCGTCCTATCCTTAACGGGATCTCAGCACGCCGGCGCGAGACTGTCCCGGAAGACGCCCCGCCCGGAGCCCGGTCCCCGCATGTCCCTGTCACGACGCCTCGTCCCGGTGGGCGCGGGCCTTGCCCTGGTGCTGGCGCTGCTCGGCCTGCGCGCCGCGGCCCCGGCGCCGTTCGAACGCCTGCGCCAGGCCACCTTCGACAGCTTCCAGCGGCTGAGCCCCCGGGTCCCGCAGCGCGACGCGGTCCGGGTCGTCGACATCGACGAGGAGAGCCTGAAGCGGCACGGCCAGTGGCCCTGGCCGCGCCACGTGGTGGCGGATCTCGTCGCGGCGCTGCAGGATCTCGACGCCGGCGTGATCGCCCTCGACATGGTCTTCGCCGAGCCCGACCGCACCTCGCCGGCCCTGCTGGTTCCCGACTGGGAGCGGCGCTTCGGCTTTCGCGCGGCCGGGGCCCGCGGGCAGCTGCCGGATCACGATGCCGCCCTGGCGGCGGTCTTCGCCCGCGGCCGGGTCGTGGCCGGCTTCGTGCCCACGGCCGAACCCGGCGCCGCGCCCCTCCCGCGGAGCGCAGGATTCGCGACGATCGACGGCGATCCCCGGCTCACGGTCCCGTACTACCCGGGTGCCGTTCCCAACCTGCCCGTCCTCGACGCGGCGGCCGCCGGCCACGGCAGCTTCAGCGTCTCGGCGGGCAGCGACGAGATCAACCGGCGCCTGCAGCTCCTCGCCGTGGTCGGCGACCGCCTGGTGCCGTCGCTGGCCCTCGACGCCCTGCGGGTGATGCAGGACGAGGAGACCTTCAAGGTGCGGGCCGAGCGCGACGGCGCGACCCTCACGGGCTACACGATCCGCGTCGGCGCGGTCGACCTCGCCGTCGACGCCACCGGCGCCCTCGCGCTGCACTTTCCGGCCGCGCGCTCGACGCCGACGATCCCCGCCTGGACGCTACTCGATCCCGAGCGACGCGCCGGCCTGCGCGGCGCGATCCAGGGCCGGGCGGTCTTCGTCGGCACCAGCGCCCTCGGCCTGTCGGACCTGCGCCCGACGCCCATGACCGCGTTCGAGCCCGGGGTGAACCTGCACGCTATGGGTCTCGACCAGGCGCTCGCCGGACACGCGCTGATCCGGCCGGCCTGGGCGCTCGGCGCGGAGGTGGTGGCGGCGCTGCTGCTGGGGCTCGCCGCCGCCCTGGCCTGCGGCTTCGCCCGCCTGCGCAACGCCGGCCTCGGCATCGCCTTCCTGGCGCCCGTGCCGGCCTTCGCCGCCGTGGCGCTGTTCGCCCGGGGCGGCCTGCTGCTCGACCCGACCCTGCCGACCCTCGGTCTCCTGGTGGCCCATGCGGGCGGCAGCCTCGTCCGCTACGCCGGTTCGGAGCGCTCGGCCCAGCGCCTGCGCGCGGCCTTCACGCACTACCTCTCGCCGGACCTCGTGGCGGTGCTGGCGAGCGATCCCGGCCGGCTCAAGCTCGGCGGCGAGAGCCGCGAGATGACCTTCCTGTTCACCGATCTGGAGGGCTTCACCGCGATGACCGAGGCCTCGGGCGCCGAGGCCCTGGTCGCCCTGCTCAACGCCTATCTCGACGGGATGTGCTCCATCGCGATGGCCCATGGCGGCACCGTCGACAAGATCGTCGGCGACGCAGTGCACGTGATGTTCAACGCGCCCCTCGACCAGCCCGACCATGCCGAGCGGGCGGTCGCCTGCGCACTCGCCCTCGACGCCTTCGCGGAGGCGTTCCGGAAGGATCAGCGCGCCGGGGGCGTACCCTTCGGCGCGACCCGCATCGGCATCAATACCGGGCGGGCCGTGGTCGGGAATTTCGGCGGCACCCGGCGCTTCGACTACACGGCCCACGGCGACGCCATCAACACGGCCGCCCGGCTCGAATCCGCCAACAAGGCTCTGGGCACCCGGATCTGCATCGCCCGCGCCACCTGCGACCGGGTCTCCGGCGTCGGCTTCCGTCCGATCGGGACGCTGATGCTGAAGGGCAAGTCGGTGGGCGTCGAGGTGTTCGAGCCGGTCAGGGCGGGTGCCGAGGCGCCGGACGCCTATCGCGAGGCCTTCGGCCGCCTGGTGCGCGGGGAGGCGGGGGGCGCCGAGGCCCTGCTGCGCCTGCACGAGGCCGACCCGCACGATCCGATCCTGGCGCTGCATGCCCGCCGCATCCGCGCCGGGGAGCGCTCGGTCAGCATGGCGGCCTGAGGGCCCTCGGGGGAGCGGCGCCGAGGGGTCAGCCGAGGACCAGCAGCACAACCAGGGCGATGTTGGTGACCTGATGCAGGAACTGGTCGAAGCCCATCAGCCACCAGAAGCGCGGATCGGTCATGGGCCAGCGCGTGCGGTGGGCCACCAGGGTCTTGGCCCGGTCGATCAGACCGTGGACCACGAAGTCGAGGAGCGCGAGCCGCCACAGGGCCGGCTGGTAGAGCAGGGCGATCGCCAGGGTGCCGAGGGCGTGCGTGCCGGCATGGACGGCGAGCGGCGCGGCCCAGCCGGTGACCCGCTCCTTGCCGCGGGCCATCCAGTCGGTCTGCGCGACGAAGTCGATCAGGTAGTGCTTGGCCGCCATCGTGACCATGAGGGCGGCCAGCGTCGCCAGGGGGACGGGCGTGTCGAAGGCCTGCACCGAGGCGAACTCCAGAAATCGGGTGAACCGGGACCCTCGCGGCCGCGCGGGCGGAACCGGACGCTACCGGAACGGCGCCCGGAAGCCCACCGGTCCGGCCGGAGCGGCGCCGGGCCTCAACGTCCCAGGGTCGGGACGAAGCGGGCCTGCTCGCTGATCGTGATCGTCGCCACGGCGCGCTTGGTCCGGTCCTCCGGCCAGGGCGCGGCCGCCTCGGGTGCCCGGCCGCCATACACCATGGTGCCCTGGCCCTTGCGCATCAGCACGCTGCCGCGCTTCGTCCGCAGCACCACCTCGCCGTCGAGGACGAGCACGCCGTAGCCGCCGTCGATGGCGCCGCCCCAGACCGTCGTCCCGCGCACCCCGAGGGTTCCGACGGCGGTCCTGATCGCGACGTTGCCGCCGGTCGGGCTCTCGATCTTGCCGCCGACGAAGAGGAAGGCGCCGCGCGCCACCGAGAGGGCGAGTTTTCCGCCCTCGGCGCCGGGCTTGTAGACGAACTCGTCCACCGTGATCTTACCGTTCTCGCCCAGGGTCAGGACAGTGTCGTCCGCGAGCTTCGCCTCGAGCCGGGATTCGGCGCCGGTGCGGATCATGTCCTTGAAGAACACCGGCCCCTGGGGAGCCATGTCGCGGGACTGTCCGGCCTGCAGGGCCACGGCCTGGCGGTCGACCTTGGCGACGACGCCGACCTCCCGGGGCGCGGCCAGGGCCGGCGCGAGCGTGGCAAGGGACAGGGCCGCGAAGGCGCCGGCGGTTCTGATCGTCACGGTTATCGTCCAGGTGGGAGGGGTCGGGGGCATGTCGGGCGGACGGGGATGCGCTGGCCTCCGCCCCGGGCGAACGGCGCGACGGCGCCGTCCACGCCCGGAAAGGCGTAGAAGCCGCGACCTTAAAGCATCGCTAAATAGCCGGCCGGTCCCGAGACATTCCCAGGACTGCACCGAGAAAACACAGGCTAGTGATCGGCCCCGTCAAGAACAAGGCAAGGTTGTCGTCGGGGCTGTACCAGTTGTGTCGCCGGCTCGACCATCCCGGCCGCACCCGCGCATCCCCCGCCGGCCCGCACTCAGCGCGCCGGGACCTGCGCGACCCGGATGTTGTTGGTGGTGCCGGCGACGGCGAAGGGGATGCCGGCGGCGATCACCACGCGGGCATGGGGCAGCGCGAAGCCTTCCTCGACCGCATGGGCGAGGGCGTTCTCCACCATCGCCTCGTAGGAGGAGACCTCGTCGGCCCGCAGGCTGTGCGCCCCCCAGAGCAGGCACAGCCGGCGCGAGGTCGCGAGATCGGGGGTCAGCGCCAGGATCGGCACCTGTGGCCGGCGCCGGGCGATCCGGGCCGCGGTGGTGCCGCTCAGGGTGTAGGCCACGATGGCGGCCGCCTCCACCGCGTCGGCGAGGGCGGCGGTGGCGCTGGCGACCGCGTGGGGCGGCGTCTCCTCCTCGCCCGGATCGGTGGCGGTGATCAGCGAGCGGTAGAGCTTGTGCGTCTCGGTGCTGTGGATGATGCGCGCCATCATCGCCACCGCCTCGACCGGGAACTGCCCCGTGGCCGATTCCGCCGACAGCATCACCGCGTCCGCCCCATCGTAGATCGCGGTCGCCACGTCCGAGGCCTCCGCCCGCGTCGGGGTGGGGGCCGAGACCATCGAGTCGAGCATCTGGGTGGCCACGATGACCGGCTTGACCGCCAGCCGGCACGCGCGGATCAGCTCCTTCTGGCGCCCGGGCACGTCCTCGTGCGGGATCTCGACCCCGAGGTCGCCGCGCGCCACCATCACGGCGTCGGAGAGCCGGATGATGTCGTCGATGCGTTCCAGGGCCTGGGGCTTCTCGACCTTGGTCATCAGCCCGGCCCGGTCGCCGATCAGGGCCCGGGCCTCGATCAGGTCGCCCGGCTTCTGCACGAAGGAGAGCGCGACCCAGTCCACCCCGAGTTCGAGCCCGAAGGCGAGGTCGGCCCGATCCTTCGCCGTGAGCGGCGAGAGGTCGAGGAGGGTGCCGGGCAGGTTCACGCCCTTGCGGTTCGAGAGCGTCCCGCCGGTGATCACCTCGGCCTCCAGGCTGTCGCCGGTCAGACCGGTGACCCGCACGCGCACCCGTCCGTCGTCGATGAGCAGGTCCTGCCCCGGCGCCACCGCCAGAAAGATCTCGCGATGGGGCAGGGGGATGGCGTTCCGGTCGCCCTCGGCGCCCTCGAGAACGAAGCGGAGCGTCTCGCCGGGCGCGACGTCGAGGCGCCCGCCCGCCAGGGTGCCGAGGCGGATCTTCGGCCCTTGCAGGTCCTGCAGGATGCCGATCGGCCGACCGGTCTCGCGCTCCAGAGCGCGAATCGCCCCGTGGACCCGGGCGTGATCGTCCTGGGTGCCGTGGCTGAAGTTGAGACGGAAGGTGTCGACACCGGCCAGGAACAGGCGGTGCAGCATCTCCGGCGTCGACGAGGCCGGGCCGACGGTGGCGACGATCTTGGCGTGGCGGTTGCGGCGCATGGCTGATCCGGCCGCCGAGCGACCGCCTCCGTGGACTCGAGGGCGGAGGCGTGCGTCGGCGCGTCGATCCCGCATCCGCGCAGGGGCCTTCCGCGCGTCCGGGCCGGGCCCGAAGGTCCCGGCGACCGAACACGCCGCCATGGTCCCGGAAGCCTGCCCGGATGTAAACCGCCGGCGGGGACGATGCGGGATGTCTCCGGCACGCAGGAGCGGCCGCGCGCAGAGGCCCGCACCCGATCGCCCGGGCGCAGGCCTCCGTGGCGGCGGCGTTTCGGCCCGACCGGGCCGTGCGAGGTCAGAGGTTTCCGTCGCCGTGATGGTCGTCCTGCAGGCGGATCGCGATCTCGGTGCCGTCGCCCCCGAAATCCGTGCGCGCGGCGGTGGACTCGACCGGCACGGTGGGCATCGGCCGCTCGGCGTTCAGGGCGGTGTACTTCGCCGGGGGACGCTGGTGTTTCGAGGCGGCCGAAGCGGGGCCGGCGGCCATGAGGGTCAGGGTCAGGCCGGCCAATACGAGTACAGGAACTGAATGTTTCATCGTTTCCTCCCGTCGTCCTTGCGACGGCTCGATGATCGTCCAATCCAGAGAACCGTCATCCCTCATTTGAATTACGTTTCATCAATATTCATAAATTAGCTCCCCATATCAATTTATCGTTTTCTTGCATATCAATGCTTGAATACAAAATATCCGAGATGCATGTCGAGAGAACACTTTAGATCGCACGGAGATCGAGCATTATGATCAGGAATTGCAGCGCCGCGTCGGAAGTTCGACCCGGCCGATCCGCGCGTCTTCAGCTCAGGGTCGAGAGCCGGGAGACCAGCATCACCAGTTCGGCCTGCCGGTGGGTGTGCGTCTTGGTGAAGATGGCGCGGAGTTGGGCCCGCACGGTGGCGACGCGGACGCCCTGGAGCGCGGCCGCCTCCGTCAGGGTCGCCCCCTTCGCCATCAGGGTGGCGAGCTTCGCCTCCGTCGGCGTCAGTCCGAAGACCTGCTCCAGGGCGCCGCAGTTCAGGGCCGGCGTCGCGTCGAGGTCGATCAGGAGCAGCACCGAGTGCGGGCCGTCCTCGCCGTCGCCGGCGAACGGGACGGAATTCATGATCAGCGGGCGCTGCTCGGCGCGCTCGACCAGAATCCAGTGCTCGCTGTCGAGTTGGAAGCGGGCCTGGCCCTGCCCGAGCAGCCGCTTGACGATGCCGCGCCCGAGACCGTTCAGGACGTCGACCTCGACCTCCGAGCGGCTGAGGCAGAACATGGTCTGGAAGATGCGCCGGGCGCTGTCGTTCATCGCCAGCACGTGGCCGCTCGTCGAGAGCACGAGCCCGCCGTAGCCCATCCTGTCGAAAACCCGCAAGAATGGCATTCCGACAAGCATAGTCGCGACACATCCCTCGCATGCCGATCCGGCGCAGTGCCTGTCGGACGGCACGTTAAGCAATATTCGCGGACGGTCAACACGCCGGTATCGCCGTGGATACTTGTCCTGGCACCAGCCCGCATGCGCAGGATTGATAGAGGCGCCGGAACATCCGGCGCGCGGCGCGCCTCTTCTGATCAGGATCGAGACCGCGTTCCGAGCCGGGCGCCCGGCCCGCCGGACTGGAGGCACGGCTCAATCGAGGGCGCGCAGGTCCCGGCGGAAGCGGCGGCCGTTGGCGACGTAGTTGCCGGCGGTCTGCGCGAGCCGCGCGGCCGTCTCCGCGTCGAGGGCGCGGACGGCCCTAGCGGGGGCACCGACGATGAGGCTGCCGTCGGGAAACGCCTTGCCCTCGGTGACCAGGGCATTGGCGCCGATCAGGCAGTTGCGGCCGATGCGGGCGCCGTTGAGGATCGTGGCGCCCATGCCCACCAGGGTTCCGGCCCCGATGGTGCAGCCGTGCACGATGGCCCGGTGCCCGACGGTGACATCGTCGCCGAGATGCAGCGGAAAGCCGGGATCGGCGTGCAGCACGGCCCCGTCCTGGATGTTGGTGCGGTCGCCGATCCGGATCTCGTCGTTGTCGCCGCGGAGCACGGCGCCGAACCAGATCGAGACGTCGCGGCCGAGATGGACCCGTCCGATCACGTGCGCGCCCGACGCGATCCAGACGCTGTCCGCGTCGGCGAGCTGCGGCCGATCGGGGCCGAGGGCGTAGAGGGTCATGAGGCGTCTCGATTCAGGTGCCGGTCCAGGCGGCGGGCCGCTTGGCCAGGAAGGCCTCGACGCCGGCCGCGAAGTCCCGGCTGCCATAGCATTCCGCGATGAGGTCCGTCGCCTCGGCCCGGGGGTCCAGCTCCAGGCGGCGCAGCATCGCGCGGGTGACCCGCATGGTCACCGGCGCGTGCCCGAGGAGCCGCTCGCAGATCGCCGCCACCTCGGCGTCGAGCCGGCCGGGCTCGACCACGGCGGCGAGGTAGCCGAGCGGTGCCAGGGTCTCGGCGTTAGGCATCTCGGCAAGCAGCAGCATCCGGGCGACGAGGCTCTGGCCCAGGGTCGCGGTCAGCCGGCGCAGGTTGGCCGGCGAGAGGCAGTTGCCCAGGGTGCGGGCGATGGGCACGCCGAAGCGGGCGCCGGCCTCCGCCACCCGGATGTCGCAGGCATTGGCGATGGCGAGGCCGCCGCCCACCGCGAAGCCCTCGATCGCCGCCACGGTCGGCACGCGGCACCGCTCCAGACCGGCGACGTAGCCCTCGATGCGGGCCTCGTAGGCGACGCCGTCCGCCCCCGTGAAGCCGACGAACTGCTCGATGTCGGTGCCGGCCACGAAGGCCTTGCCGCCGGCGCCCCGCAGCACGGCGACGCGCACGGACGGGTCGGCCTCGATCCGCGCCAGGCTCTCGGCCAGGGCGTCGTACATCGCGAAGGTGAGCGCGTTGCGGGCGGCCGGGCGGTCGAAGGTCAGGTGGGCGACGCCGTCCGCGACGCGGTAGCGGACGGCGCCGTCGTCGATCGGGGCGCTCATGCGGCGAAGGCCCCCTCCGCGCGCAGGCGCTCCACCGCCTCGTCCGAGAGGCCGAGCTCGTCCAGGATCTCGCCGGCATGCTCGCCGAGCAGCGGCGCGTGCCGGCGCACCCGGGCGGGCGTGCCCGAGAGCTTTACCGGGAAGCCGATGTTGGGCACGCTGCCCTCGATGGGATGGGGCACCTCGATGCGCATCTCCCGGTGGCGGCCGTGCTCGCTCTCGAAGGCCTCCGGATAGGTGTTCATGCGGCCCGCCGGGATGCCGGCGGCGAGGAGATCCGTCACCCAGGTCTCGGCGTCCTTGACGGCAAAGCTCGTCTCCAGCTCGGCGATCAGGGCCTCGCGATGGGCGAGCCGCCCAGCGATGTCGCGGAAGCGCTCGTCGGCCAGGAGATCCGCGCGGCCGAGCACCTCGCAGAGCAGGCGCCAGAGCTTCTGGTTCGTCGCGCCCATGACGAAGTAGCCGTCCGCCGCCCTTACCGCCTGGTAGGGCGCGCTCATGCGGTTGGCGGTGCCCAGAGGTTCCGGCACCCGGCCGGTGCCCCAGTATTCGGACACGTCCCAGATCGAGAAGGCGAGCGCCGAATCGAACAGGGAGGCGTCGACATACTGGCCCTCGCCGCTGGTCTGCCGGCCGATATAGGCGCTGAGGATGCCGTAGACGGCGAAGAGCGCGCAGCCGATATCGGCCACGGGCACGCCGGCCTTCACCGGCGGCCCGCCGGGATGGCCGGTGACGCTCATCACCCCGGACATGGCCTGGGCCATGAGGTCGTAGCCCGGGCGCTTGGCCCAGGGGCCGGTCTGGCCGAAGCCCGAGATGCTGGCATAGATCAGGCCCGGGTTGCGCGCCCGCATCGCCGCGTAGCCGAGGCCGAGCCGGGCCATCACGCCGGGGCGGTAGTTCTCGACCACGATGTCGGCGGTCTCGGCCATGTGGAGGAGGAGGTCCCGCCCGGCCGGGCTCTTCAGGTTGAGGGCGAGGCTGCGCTTGTTCCGGTTCATGTTGAGGAAGCCCATGCTGTCGGGCCCCTTCATCTTGAACCCCATGGCGCCCCGGGTCTGGTCCCCGGTGCCGGGCGGCTCGATCTTGATCACGTCCGCCCCGAGATCGGCCAGCAGCATGCTGCAGACCGGTCCCGCCATCACCTGCGTCACGTCGAGGACGCGCAGGCCCGCCAGGGGGAGGGCACGGGAATCGGAATGGGGTGTGTCGTGCACGGGTTCGTCCATCGTGCTCAGGTCCTGATTTGCTCGCGTAACCCTCCCCCTCTGCGGGGGAGGGTGGTGGTGCGTGGCCTCACTCCGCCGGTACCGCCCGGCCGAGCGGCACCTCCGTCTCCTCCACGAAGGGGCGCTCGGGGTGCATGGTGAAGGCGAGGCCGACGCCGAGCAGGCAGAGGCCGATCGAGCCGACGAAGGGCAGGGTCCAGCTGCCCGTGGCATCCACGATCATGCCGAAGACGATCGGCGAGATGATCGCCGCCACCGCCGAGCCGGTGTTCATCAGGCCCGAGGCCGTGCCCGAGTATTTCGGCGCGATGTCCATCGGCACCGACCAGATCGGGCCGATGACCAGCTCGGCGAAGAAGAAGCCCGAGCTGAGCAGCAGCGCCACCAGGGTCAGGTCGCGGGTGAAGAACACGCCCGTCAGGCTCGCCGCCGCGCCGAGGAAGCCGACCACGATGACGCTCAGGCGCGCGAGCTTAAGGTTGCCGGTCTTCTTCAGGATGCGGTCGCTGAAGACGCCCCCGAGGGTGTCGCCGACGACGCCGGCGAAGAACACGCCCGAGGCGAACAGGGCCGAGTTCTTCAGGTCCAGTCCGTAGTTGAGCTTGAAGAAGCTCGGCAGCCAACCGAGGAACAGCCACAGGGTCCAGCCGTAGCAGAAATAGGTCAGCGTCACCGGCAGCATGCGCCGGGTGAGGCGGCCCCAGGGCACGGACTGCTTGCCCCCGACCTTGCTCGGCGGCGGCAGGACGGCGAGTTCCTCCGGGGTGATCGCCGGATGGTCCTTCGGGTCGTCGCGGAAATACAGGTACCAGACGATGACCCAGGCGAAGCTCGCCACGCCCAGGATGACGAAGCCGAGGCGCCAGCCGAACTGGTAGATCAGGAAGGCCACGATGGGCGGCGCCACCGCGTTGCCGAGCCGGGCGAAGGCGTGGGTGATGCCCTGCGCGAAGCCGCGCTTGCCCGGCGCCGTCCAGTTCTGCATGGCGCGGGTGGCGGTGGGGAAGGTCGCCCCCTCGCCGAAGCCGAGCAGCACGCGGGCGAGGAACAGGCTGACCAGCCCGCCCACGAAGCCGGTGAGGATGGTGGCGGAGGCCCAGATCAGGCCGCAGACCAGGAGCGTGCGCCGGGCGCCGAACTTGTCGCCGACCGAGCCGCCGATGACCTGGAAGATGGCGTAGGGATAGGCGAAGGCGGACAGGATCAGGCCGAACTGGGTGTTCGACATGCCGAGATCCTTCATGATCTCGCCGCCCGCCGTGGCGATGTTCACCCGGTCGAGATAGGTGACGAAGTACATCAGGCAGAGCAGGAACAGCACCATGTTCGACGCGGAGACGCGTCTCTTGGCTGGCGTCATCGGGGTTTCCTCCGGTTGAACGCGCCACCCCGCCCGGTCTGAGCGCCGGTTGTTCTTGGGGTCACGCGGGGGGTGGGTGTAACGAGGGCGTCGGGGTCTTCGCTTCTCCGAGGTGTTCGCCTTTGGCGCTCCGTCATCCCGGGGCCGCGCAGCGGAGCCCGGGACCCAGAACCGCAGGTCTCGTCGCGTCCGGCACCGTCGGCGGATCTGGCTTCCGGGCTCGCCTTCGGCGCCCCGGAATGACGGTGTGTCAGACCCGATCTGCGGGGTCCGCCGGGAGGTGTCGCTCAGTCGTCGAGGCCGGAGCGCAGCGCGTCCATCGCCGCCAGCACGCCGCCGCGGGTATGCGGCACGCCACCGGCCTTCAGGCCCATCTCGACGCCGGACAGGGCGGCCATCAGGGTGAGGTCGTTGGTCTCGCCGAGGTGACCGATGCGGAACACCTTGCCGGCGACCTTCGCGAGGCCGGTGCCCAGCGACAGGTCGTACTTCTCCAGGATCAGGGTGCGCAGGGCGTCCGCATCGTGGCCCTCGGGCATCACCACGGCGGTGAGCACGGGCGAATACTCGGACGGCTCCTGGCACAGCACCTCCAGGCCCCAGGCCTCGACGGCGGCGCGGGTGGCGGCGGCGAGGCGCTGGTGGCGGGCGAAGACCTGGGGCAGGCCCTCCTCCAGCAGCATCGCGATGGCCTCGCGCAGGCCGTAGAGCAGGTTGGTCGCCGGGGTGTAGGGGAAGTAGCCCGCCGCGTTCGGCTTCAGCATCTCCTGCCAGTCCCAGTAGGAGCGCGGCAGGGTGGCGGTCCTGGTGGCGGCGAGCGCCTTGTCGGAGAGGGCGACGAGGCCGAGGCCCGGGGGCAGCATCAGGCCCTTCTGCGAGCAGCTCACCGAGACGTCGACGCCCCAGGCGTCGTGGGCGTACTCGGCCGAGCCGAGGCCCGAGATCGTGTCCACGAGGAACAGGGCCGGGTGGTTGGCCCGGTCGATGGCCTTGCGGATCTCGGCGATGCGGCTGGTGACACCGGTGGAGGTCTCGTTGTGGACCACCATCACGGCCTTGATCGACTTGGAGCGGTCCTCGGCCAGGATCGCCTCGACCTTGGCCGGATCGACGCCCCGGCGCCAGTCGCCCGGCACGAACTCGACCTCGATGCCCCAGCGCGCCGCCATCTGGCGCCACAGGGTGGCGAAGTGGCCGGTCTCGAACATCAGCACCCGGTCGCCGGCCGAGAGCGTGTTGACGATGGCGGCTTCCCAGGCCCCCGTGCCCGAGCCGGGATAGAGGATCACCGGGGCGCGGGTCTGGAACACGGCCTGCGCGCCCTCCAGCACCGCCCGCCCGAGCTTGGCGAAGTCGGGGCCGCGATGGTCGATCACCGGCATGTCCATGGCGCGCAGGACGCGCTCGGGCACCGGGCTCGGGCCCGGAATATGCAGGAAGTGGCGTCCGGTCCGTGTGGTCATCGGGGGCCTCGCAGGCGTTTCAGGTGCGCCAGACGAAGCTGGCAGGCGGGTACGTCAGACGGTGCTGACGGGTCGCGGAACGGGGGCGGCACCGCGGAATCGGATCGCGAGCGGCACAGGATTGTCGTCGATAGGGTCCGTATCCGATTTGGTCGACCAAAAATTTGCATTCATTTTTGCGCGACACAAGCATTATTTTGCTCGCGATCGCCCTCGACCCTGGGCGCAACCGCTGGTAATTCTGGAACGATGATGCTCGACCCCGCCCCGGATACCGCGATCGACCCGGAGGTCGCGTCCCAGCCCCGGGTCTCGGGCGCGGCGGCCGCGTCGCTGCACGGGACCCTGCTGGCGCAGCTGCGCGACTACGTCGTCGAGGGCAACCTCGCCCCCGGCGCCCGCGTGCCGGAACGCCTGCTCTGCGAGCGCTTCGGGATCTCGCGCACCCCCTTGCGCGAGGCGCTCAAGGTGCTGGCCTCCGAGGGGCTGATCGAGCTGCTGCCGAACCGCGGCGCCCGGGTCCGCCAGCTCGGCGCCGACGAGATGGTGGCGCTGTTCGACGTGATGGGCGGCCTCGAGGCCCTGGCCGGCCGGCTCGCCTGCGAGAAGATCACCGAGGCGGCCTTCGCCGAGATCGAGCGCCTGCACCACGCGATGTACGCCGCCTACCTACGGCGCGACCTGCACGGCTATTTCATCGGCAACCAGGCGATCCACGACCGGATCGTCGAGGCCGCCGACAACGAGCCCTTGGCGACGACCTACGCGAACTTCGCCGGGCGCCTGCGCCGGGTGCGCTACGCGGCCAACCTCGACAAGGACCGCGACCGCTGGGGCGAGGCCATGCGCGAGCACGAGGAGATCCTCGATGCCCTGCGGCGCCGGGCCGGCCCGGAGCTCAGCGACATCCTGTTCCGCCACCTGCGCAACAAGCGCCGGGCCGCCGCTGTGCGGGAGAGCGTGGCGGCCGAGGCCTGATGGCGGTGCTGGCCCCCACGCGGACCGGCCGCGAGGCGGATCAGCCGGCGCGCGCCGACAGGCGCTCGGCCTCGGCGCGGATCACCGCGGCCGCCCGCAGGATGCCGGCTTCGTCCACCTCGAGATGGGTCGTGGCGCGGATCTGATGCGCACCGATCGCCCGGACCCGGACGTCCTGCGCGAGGCAGGCCTTGGCGAAGGCGGCGGCCGTCACCCCGAGGGGCGCCACCGAGAAGCACAGGATGTTGGACTGCGCGGCGCCGGCCTCGACGGCGAGGCCGGGCGCGCCCGCGATCCGGTCGCGCAGCAGGGCCGCGTGGGCGTTGTCGCGGGCGAGCTGATCGATGTGGTGATCGAGGGCGTAGAGGCCCGCCGCCGCCAGGATGCCGGACTGGCGCATGGCCCCGCCGAGGCGGTACTTCCAGCGCCAGGCCTCGGTGATGAAGTCCTGTTGCCCGCACAGGACGGCGCCGACCGGGCAGCCGAGCCCCTTGCTGAGGTCGATCCAGGCGCTGTCGAAGCCCTCGGCGTAGTCCCGCGCGGCGATGCCGGTGGCCGCCACCGCGTTGAGGAGCCGGGCCCCGTCGATATGCGCCCGCAGGCCGCGCGCCTGGGCGATGTCGCGGATGCGCCGCATGTCCGGGAGCGCCCAGACCGATCCGCCGGAGAAACTCGTCGTCTGCTCGATCGAGACCAGGGCCGAACGCGGCGCCGTGCGGGCCGGCGGGCGGATCGCGGCCTCGAAGGCCTCCGGCGTGTAGACCCCCGCCGGCGTCCTCAGGGCCGCCACCGAGATGCCGCCGATGGCGGCCGAGCCCGCGGCCTCGGTGTTGTAGATGTGGGACTGGTCGTCGACGATGATCTCGTCCCCCGGCCGGGTCTGGACCAGGATCGCCACCAGGTTGCACATCGTGCCGGAGGGCATGAACACGCCGGCCTCCTGGCCGAGCAGGTCGGCCACCCGCGCGCAGAGCGCCAGGGTCGTGGGGTCCGAATCCGACTGCTCATCCCCCACCTCGGCCCGCGCCATGGCCTCCCGCATCCCCGCCGTGGGCCGCGTCTGGGTGTCGCTGAACAGGTCGATCATCTTGCAAGCCCATTTGCATTCAAAATATCACCGGTATCTTAGCTTCGGCGGCCCCGGCCGCCACCCCATCCGGCCCGCCGCACTCCGGCATTCCGACCCGGATGCCCATCCGCCACGCGAGGACGATGACGCATGACCGCCACGGCTGAGCCATCGACCACGCCCCGCGAGGCCAATCCTACGCCCCGCGAGGCCGACCCTACGCCCCGCGCGGCCAACCGCCAGAACGCCGGCCTCGCCCGCCGCCTCGCCGAGGCCCTGCAGGGCGAGGCCCGCTTCGATCCCTTCACCCGCGGACGCTACGCCACCGACGCCTCGATCTACCAGATCGTGCCGGCCGGCGTGGTGCTGCCGCGCTCGGCCGCCGACATCGCCGCGACGCTCAAGATCGCGGCCGAGCACGACGTGCCCGTCATCCTGCGCGGCGGCGGCACCTCGCAGAACGGCCAGCCCATCGGGCACGGGCTCGTGGTCGACTGCTCGCGCCACTTCAACGGCATCACCGCCTACGACCCCGAGGGCGGCACCGTCACGGTCGAGCCCGGCATGGTGTTGGAGCGCCTCAACACCCGGGTGAAGGCGGACGGCTGGTTCTTCCCGGTCGAGCCCTCCACCGCCACCCGCTGCACCATCGGCGGCATGGCCGGCAACAATTCCTGCGGCGCCCGCTCGCTGCGCTTCGGCAAGATGAGCGACAACGTCCTGGCGATGGAGGCGCTGTTTCCCGACGGCACCCCCTTCGGCTTCGGCCTGACCGGAAACGACAGCACCGGCGTCACCGGCCCGGAACGGGCCGAGCACCTCGCCGCGGCGATGCGGGCGCTGGCCGAGTCCGAGCGCGACGAGATCCTGGCGCGCTACCCGCGTGTCCAGCGCCGGGTCGGCGGCTACAACCTCGACGCCCTGATCGAGCCCCGGCCGAACCTCGCCCATCTCCTCGTCGGCTCCGAGGGGACCCTGGCGGCCACCACCGGCGTCACCCTGAAGCTGTCGCGCCTGCCAGCCCACCGGGTCATGGGCGTCTGCCACTTCCCGTCCTTCCGCTCGGCCATGGAGACCACGAAGGCGCTGGTCGATCTCGACCCGGTGGCGGTGGAACTCGTCGACAACAACGTCCTGGTGCTCGGCGCCGACATCCCGCTGTTCCGCACCACGCTGGCCGACATCACCCGCGGCACGCCGAACTGTCTGCTGCTGGTGGAGTTCGCCGGAGACGACCGGGACGCGCTGCTCGCCGACCTCCGGCGCCTCGACGCCTGCATGAGCGACCACGGCTTCCGGAACGCCGTGGTGGAGGTGCCCGAGCCCGTCCGCCAGACATCGGTCTGGGAGGTGCGCGAGGCCTGCCTCAACATCATGATGTCCATGAAGGGCGACGCCAAGCCGGTCTCCTTCATCGAGGATTGCGCGGTGCCCCTGGAGCACCTGGCCGACTACACCGACACCGTCACGGAGGTCTTCACCCGGCACGGCACCCGCGGCACCTGGTACGCCCACGCCTCGGTGGGCTGCCTGCACGTGCGCCCGATCCTCGACATGAAGCAGGGCGGCGACGTCGCCAAGATGCGGGCCATCGCCGAGGAGGCCAGCGCCGCCGTCCGCCGCTTCAAGGGCTCCTATTCCGGCGAGCACGGCGACGGCATCTCGCGCTCGGAATACATCGCGCCGATGTTCGGGGCCCGGCTCGCCCGCGCCTTCGAGACGGTCAAGGACGGCTTCGACCCCGACAACCGCCTGAACCCCGGCAAGATCGTCCGCCCCCTGCGCATGGACGACCGCACGCTGATGCGCTTCCAGCCCGGCTACGCGGTGACGCAGCCCGGCACCCCGGCCCTCGACTGGTCGGACTGGGGCGGGTTCGGCCCGGCCGTCGAGATGTGCAACAGCAACGGCACCTGCCGGAAGCTCGTCGGCGGCGCCATGTGCCCGTCCTACCGTGTCACCAAGGACGAACAGCACCTCACCCGGGGCCGGGCCAATTCCCTGCGGCTCGCCATCTCGGGCCAGCTCGGTCCGGACGCCTTCACCAGCCCCGAGATGAAGCGGACCCTGGACCTCTGCGTCTCGTGCAAGGCCTGCCGGCGGGAATGCCCCACCGGCGTCGACATGGCCAAGATGAAGATCGAATTCCTGCACCATTACCACGCCCGGCACGGGCTGCCCCTGAAGGAGCGGCTGGTGGCGGCGCTCCCGCTCTACGCCGCCACAGCGGCGAGGCTGGCGCCCCTCCTCAACCTGCGCGACCGCCTGCCGGCGCTCGCCCGGCTCTCGGAGCGCTGGGTCGGCCTCTCGGCCCGCCGGACCCTGCCGCAATGGCGCCGGCCCTGGCGCGAATCCGGGGAGCCCGCCCATCCGGCCGACGTGTCCGGCGATTTTCGCGACGTCGTCCTGTTCGGCGACACCTTCAACCGGGCCTTCGAGCGCGAGAACCTGGAGGCGGCCGAGCGGGTGCTCATCGCGGCCGGCTACCGCCTGCACCGGGTCTTCCCCCAGCGCGGCCGCCGCCCCCTCTGCTGCGGGCGCACCTACCTCGCCTCCGGACAGACCGACCGGGCCCGGGCCGAGGCCCGGCGGACGCTGACCGCGCTGCTGCCCTTCGTCCGGGCCGGCGCCCGGGTCGTCGGCCTCGAGCCCTCCTGCCTCCTGACCTTCCGGGACGAGTTCGCCTCGCTCCTGCCCGGGCCGGAGGCGGCCGAACTCGGGCGCGCGAGCGTCCTGTTCGAGGAGTTGCTGGCGGCCGACCTCAAGGCCGGGCGGATCGACCTGCCCCTCGCCGACCAGGGCGGCCGGGTCGCCCATCTCCACGGCCACTGCCACCAGAAGGCCTTCGCGGCCATGGGCGCCGTCGAGACGGTCCTGCGCGCGGTCCCCGGCCTCGACGTCCGCCCGATCGAGTCGAGCTGCTGCGGCATGGCCGGCGCCTTCGGCTACGGCGCCGACACCATCGACGTGTCCCTGGCCATGGCCGAGCTGTCTCTGTTCCCGGCCCTTCGCAAGACGGGCCCCGACGATCTCGTCGTGGCGGACGGGACGAGCTGCCGCCATCAGATCCATGACGGCCTCGGCCTCGACGCGCGTCACGTGGCGCGCGTGCTCGACGAAACCCTCGTGACGTCGACACGACCCTCGCGCGCGTTGCGAAACGGAAAACCGTTCCTACCGCTCTGATCGGCGCGGCGCGGGTGTGCCACGGCACCCGCTTCCGCTTGCCGTTTTAGATGATGTACGTCATTTAAAACGGGAGGGGCCGGCGGATCGGACCCGCTGGGAGATCGTCATGAATCGAGCCATTCGCAAAACCGCCATCGTCACCGGTGCCTCCTCCGGCATCGGTCTCGCCACGGTGCGGGCCCTTCACAAGGCCGGCTACCGCGTCTTCGGGACGAGCCGCCGCAGCAGCGACGTCCTCGGCGACGCCGGCACCCTGCTGACCTGCGATATCACCGACGACGCCTCCGTCGCCGCCATGGTCAAGACCGTGCTCGACGAGACCGGCCGCATCGACCTCCTCGTCAACAATGCCGGCTTCGGCATCAGCGGTGGGGCCGAGGAATCCACCATCGCCCAGGCGCAGGACCTGTTCGACGTGAACCTGTACGGCCTGATCCGTGCCATCCGTGCAGTGCTTCCGACGATGCGCGCCCAGAAGAGCGGTCGCATCGTCAATATCAGCTCCGTGCTCGGTCTGATTCCGGCGCCTTACATGGCGCTCTATGCGGCCAGCAAGCATGCCGTGGAAGGGTATTCGGAATCGCTCGACCATGAGATCCGCGGCCACGGCATCCGCGTCGTCCTGGTCGAGCCGGCCTATACGCGCACGGCCTTCGACCAGAACCTGCAGGTTCCCGATGCTCAGCTGAGCCTCTACGCCGAGGCAAGGGCCGGTGCCGAACGGACGATGCGCGAGGCCATGGCCACCGCCGATGCTCCGGAGATCGTGGCCGATACCGTGCTCGCCGCCGCCGAGGCCACTCTCCCGCGCCGCCGCTACACCGCCGGCAAGGTCGCGCGCCAGATCAGTCTGCTCCGGCGCTTCGCCCCCGCCCACCTCTTCGACAAGAGCCTGCGGAAGCAGATGCACCTGCCGAACTGAGGCGTCGGACTCCCCGCGCCGGTGCTCAGAACTCCATGCCGAACTTGACCCGCACGTTGTGCCGCTCGAACTGGTTCAGCCCGAGGGCACGGCCGGCCAGGGTCGGGTCGGCATCGCGGCCCCAGACCTGTCCCGCATACGCCACCGTCAGCCAGATCTTCTCGGTGAACCGGTGGTGCAGGGCGGGACCGACGAACAGGGCCTCGCTCTCCAGCGCGTTGAGGAAGGTACCGTTGTAGCCCCGGAGGTAGCGGACCTCCGGCCCGAGATAGGTGCTTTCCCCGACCCGGGCGATCAGGGCGTTCGACCAGAGGAAGGTCGATGAACGGTAACCCGGTGCGTCCGGGCCGCGCTGGCGACCGGCGGCAGGCTCGAAGCTGATGTTGCTGCCATACCAGATCTTGTCCGGCACGAGCTGGAAATCGAGCTGGAGCACGGTCTCCATGTCGAAGATGTCGGCACCATTCCCTTCGATCGGCAGTACGCGGGTGAAGCGCGGCCGGAGTTCGAGGGCGAGCCCCAGTGGCTGGTCCTTGTCGCCCTTTAGGAACTGGTACTTCACCTCGACGGAGACCCCATCGAACGTGCCGTAGGACTTGTCGTCGAGATCGACGATGTTGCGGACTTGACGAAAGGTGCCGAACGCACCGAACTCGATGCTCAGGCGATCGATCGGATCGAACTGGTAACCGAGCTTGGTATCAAGGACGCGGTAGTATCCCTTCCCCGGCCCGGAGAGCCGCTTGCCGAGGCGCGAGATCGTATCGACGACGGCTTCCTGCTCGCCCTTCTCGCCCGCATCCGCGCCTTCGGTGAAGCCGAAGAGATGCTCGGTGTCGACATCCTTGGACTTGCCGTCGTCCCCGCCCGTTTTGTCGTCTTTCGACGCCCTGTCCGTCCTGGAGTCCCGCTCGCCCGCCTGATCCCTCTTCACCGGAGCGCCCTTGCGCGCCCGGATGGATCGTCCATCCCTCGACGCCTGGACGCTAGGCTTGGCGGCGGCCGGATCGTCCTTCTCGACGGCGTCGGCGATGGTTGAGGCCAGTGTCCCGACGATACCGATGATGGCCACGACCGGACGCACGCACCCCGAAAGCATCAGGCGAAATCCCGTTGCGGCCCTCGACGCGATGAGTGGCGGACCTGTTCTTCACCTTAGACACGGCGGCGCTTGTCCTGCCTGCTGCGGATGAGACACAAACCCGGAAAATGACGACGCCCATGGATTAAGAACACAGTTCCGGGCCAGGCGAGCCTCGGCGTGAATCGCATCGGGAAATTTCCAATCCTCCACCGATCGCCGGAACGGGTAGGGGGTGGGATGGTTTCCTCGACGCATCAGCCCGGAGATCCAACATGCGAATCATTGCGACAGCGTCGGCCCTCGCCCTCCTCACCTTCGGCAGCGTCGGTGCGGCCGAGGCCAAGGGGTGCATCAAGGGCGCCATCATCGGCGGGATCGCGGGACATTACCTCGCCGAGCGGGGAGTGGTCGGTGCGGTCGCAGGTTGCCTCGGCGGCCGTTATCTGGCGAACCGTCAGGCCAAGCGGCAGCGCGAGATCGACTACGGCTCGCGCGTCGAGCCGCGCGGCGCCGGGTACGGTCAGGTCCAGGGTCCCGGACGCCGCAATTACAGCTACTGAACCATGACCCGAGGCCGTCGCTGCCTGCGTCAGGCCTTGTGCTCCAGCGACGCGAACCGCAGCGCTCGCGCGGGTCGCGTCGCCATCCAGAGGACGTGGCGCGGACCGTCGGCGCCGCCCTTGGCACGGATGCGGAATTCCTCGACCTCAAAGCCGTGCAGGCGCAGGCGCGCCTTGAAACGTCGGTCGGGTTTGCCGGACCAGACCGCGAGGATGCCGCCGCTGCGCAGTGCGTAATGCGCGCGCTTGAGGCCCCAGGCATCGTAGAGTCGGTCGTTTTCCCGCCGGGTCATGCCCGAAGGGCCGTTGTCCACGTCGAGGAGGATAGCGTCGAACTGCTCGGGCCCCGACTGGATCAGCCGATTGACGTCCGTCTCCGCGATCTCGACCCGGGGGTCGTCCAGACTGTCGCCGAAGAGATGGGCGAGGGGGCCGCGCGCCCATGCCACCACGGCCGGGATTAGTTCGGCGACGACGACCTTCGCGTCCGGCCCAAGTGCGCCAAGGGCGGCACGGAGCGTGAAGCCCATGCCCAAGCCGCCGATGAGGATACGCGGCGCCGGGCGGCCCTCGAGGCGTTCGCAGGCGATGGTCGCCAGCGCCTGCTCGGAGCGACGATCGAGATTCGTCATGAGTTCCGCGCTCCCGACCTGGATCGAGTAGGCGTCCCCCTGCTTCAGGAGGTTCAGGCGCGCGGGGCTACCGGGAATCGCGCTGGTGTCGCACAGGACCCAGGGAGGAGAGGACATCGACGCAGGGGCTCCGTCCACAGCTCCGTTCGGCCGCGGCTGTCACCGCCTCATCCGAAACGCCCCGCGGGTCAACCGTACGACGAGCATCCGCCCCGTACGGCGCCACTCGGCTACGTGCGACCTCCCGACCAGCGCAACTGCAGAGGCTCTCCATCGGAGCTTGCACGCAGCATCCAAGCGCCGCGGTAACGACAAGCGCAGGATGTGCAGCGCGCGAGCCCTACGAACCGCATTACTGAGGGAATCGCCTGCCTCGCTGGCGGCAGGACCTTTGTCGTCCCACGCGTGGTTTTACTCGACCTGTGGATGCTGATCAGCACCAGCCTGCTTCCGGTGCCGCTGCGGTGGAGCGGGGGCTACGCGAACCTCGGTCATTCAGTACGCGGTGAAGGCGTTCTCGTCCTCGACCGCCGTTCTGATGAGCGGGAGCCGTATGGCGGCGGCCACAGCCCCCGCGGACCCCGACCGGCAGATCGGTCCGGCCGCCGAGCATGAGGTCACGAAGCCGGCGGCCATGGTCTCGACGATCACCGGCCATCTCTGCAACGCTGCGGCGGCGGATGCTGAGATCGGTGAACCCGCGCAAGACGTCTTCGCAACTGTCGCCCGGACACCATCCAGGGAACGGATTCCGCGTGATCCTGAAGCAACGTCCTCGAGAGCCCGCGCGGGCAGTGCTCAGACCAGAGCGCCGGATTGTGCCGGTGCAGCGGCACGGGTGGCGTCCGTGCCGGGATTGGGCGCCTCGACGGGATCCGTTTCCCGGGCGGCGACGCCGGCACGCCGCTCGAGAGTGACCACGGTCCGGAAGGCGAGGGCGATTCCGGCCAAGCCGAACAGGACGGAGCCGAGGCCGACGCCGGCGATGACGCCTTTCGGGCCGTAGACCTGTGCACCGATCAGGGCCGGCGGCACGGTCCCGAGGGTGGCGCGCCCCCAGTTCAGGGCTGTGGAGTAGAACGGGAAGCCGAGATTGTTGAACGCGGCGTTGGCCAGGAACAGCAGCCCCGTGAAGAACCAGACGCCGCCGCTGACGAGGCAGAAGAAGCCGAACAGGTCCGCCGCGACGCCTTCGAGTGCGAAGAGGCGGGTGAGGGAACCGGCACCCAGGATCAGGGCTGTCCAGACGACGAGCACATAGACCGCGGTGATGAGCGTCCCGTCCCGCAGGACGCCGCGCATCCGATCGAAGCGAGCCGCTCCCCAGTTCTGGCCGAGGATCGGCCCGATCGAGCCCGACATGGCGAAGAGACCACCGAAGGCCACGGGAGTGAGGCGGTCGACCACCACGTTGCCGGCTACCGCCACGGCGCCGAACTGCGCGAGGGCATGGGCGATGAATGCACTTGCGATGGAGGGCGCAAGGTTCGTCAGCACCGCCGGCAGGGCGATCCGCATGACAATGGGCGCGTCGGCGATGACGTTCGCGAGTCTCGGACGGGTGAGCAACCGGTGCTGGCGAACGCCCCACAGACCGATCACGACGAAGGTGGCTCGGGCGAAGCAGGTGGTGATGGCCGCCCCGTCGACGCCGAGGCCGGCCCCGAAGATCAGCAGAGGGTCGAGGCCGGCGGTGACGATGGCGCCGCCAAGGGTGACATACATGGCCTGGCGTGCGGCTCCGACCGCGCGAAGCAGCCCGGAAAACATCATGCCCGGGCCCATCAGCAGGTTCGACGGCAGGGTGATCCAGAGGAAGCGGGTCGCCACCGGCAGCGTCTCGGCATCCGCGCCGATCCACCTGAGCAAGGTCGGCAGGCATGGCAGCATTGCCGCAACGAGGAGGCCGGAGACGATGATGCCCTGAATGGTGCCCGAGGTCGCGAGGCGGCGCGCGCCTTCCGCGTCGCCGGCCCCGATCGCCCGTGAGACCAGAGCACCGGCCGCGATCATCAAGCCGATATTGATGGCGATGGCGAAGAACTGAATGATGGTGGCAAAGCCCACGGCCGCCGTCAGCGTCGGATCGCCGAGCTTGGAGACGTAGAGCAGCGACAGAAAGTCGACGACGAAAATCGCCATCAGCCCGATCGAGCCGGTGGCACTCATCGTCACCACATGGCGCAGGATAGACCCCTCGACGAACCGCGCCGAACCGGATGTCGCCTCAGGCATCCGTGCGGGCATCCTGCGGTTGCTCCGGCTGCGTCTCGTGGGTCTCCAGGGTGCGGGTCGCCGCCTCCCGCCTCTGTGATCCGATGATATCACGGGTCTCGGCGTTGAGGGCACGCGAAGGCCGCCTCGGCTCGGTCAGGGGTTCAGGCTTGATCTCGTTCAGGCCGCGGGCCCATGTCATCGCGTCCGGCAGAGCGCCCGCCTGCTGCAACACGAGGCGGGCGACGTCGCGCTTTCGCACGTCCTCGGCAGTGGCCGCCGCCGCTTCGGCACTGAGGCCGAGCCCCTCCAGGGTCGCGCGTCCGAAGGCGAGGGCGGACTCCACCGTTTCGCGCAGTTGATAATCCACGTCCCGGTTCATCAACTCGACGGCGTGCATGCGATCATAGGCCCGCACATAGGTGCGCACGCTCGCGAATTCCTCATGCACGATGTCGACGACCTTCAGGGCGGCCTCGTTGTCGTCGACGCAGACGCAGACGAGTTCGGCCCGGCCGATCCCGGCGGCGCGCAGCACGTCGAGGCGAGTGCCATCGCCGTAGTAGATGCGGAAACCGAAGCGTGCAGCGCTGCGGATCTGCTCCACGTCCTTGTCGATCACCGTGACGCTGATGCCCTCGGCGAGCAGCACCTGGGTGAGGATCTGTCCGAAGCGGCCGAAGCCGATGACGAGGACGCGGGCCTCGGTACTTTCGATGGCCTCCGGCATTGCTTCGGGGCCTTCGGGACGCCTCGCGAGCACGGCATCGAGGGCCTTGGCCGCCACGGGGCCGACCAGCATGGTCAAGGCCGCGAGGGCCACGGCGAAGCGGGTACTCGCGGAATCGACGAGACCGAGCTCGCCCCCCGCCGGCAACAGCACGAAGGCGAATTCACCGGCCGGTGCCAGGATGGCCCCGCCCCGTACGGCGTCGAGCCAGGGCGATCCGAACAGACGAAACAGGCCGGCGACGAGGGCGACCTTGAGCAGGATCGCACCAGCCGTCGCCCCGAGGAGGGTCGGCCATTCGGCCTTCAGTAGGCCGCCGTCGATGGACATCCCCACGCTCATGAAAAACAGGCCGAGCAGCATGCCGCGGAATGGCTCGATATCGGCCTCGAGCTGGTGACGGAAGTTCGATTCGGCCAGCAGAACGCCCGCCAGGAACGCGCCCATCGCCATCGACAGCCCGACATGCTCCATCAGCATCGCGGTGCCGAGCACCACGAGGAGAGCGGCTGCGGTCATGACTTCGCGCGCACCGCTGGCCGCCAGGAGGCCGAAGAACGGATTGAGTCCGTAGCGCCCGACCAAGACGACGGCGAGGATCGCGGCACCCACCGTGCCGGTGGATTGCAGGGCCGAGAGGAGCCAGCCGTCGCCGCCTCCCGTGCCGGACGAGGCGGCCAGGGGCATCAGGGCCAGGATGGCGACCACGGAGATGTCCTGAAAAAGGAGGACGGCGAAGGCCCGCCCGCCATAGGGCGTTCCCATGTCGCCACGCTCCTCCAGCAGCTGGAGGGCAACGGCGGTGGCCGAGAGCGCCAGTGCGATGCCGATGACCAGGCTCGCCGAAGGCTTGGCGCCCATGAGGATGCCGACACCCGCCAGGGCCGCCGAGCAGACGATCAGCTGCGCAGTGCCGAGGCCGAAAATGTCCCGCCGCATCGAAACGAGGCGGGAGATCTGGAGCTCGAGGCCGACGATGAAAAGCAGCAGCACGACGCCGAGTTCGGCGACGCTCGCCGCCGTTTCGGGCTCCGCGATCAGGGAGAAACCGAACGGCCCGATCACCACCCCGGCCACGAGGTAACCAAGCACCGCGCTCTGGCCGATGAGGCGAAAAATCGGCACACCGATCACCGCCGCCGACAGGAACGTCAGCACGGGGGGCAGGAAGCTGACGTGGGTCGCGGCGCTTGCCATGAGAATCCGAGGTTGGATCAATATCCAAGACGGCGATGGCCGACCCCGTGTGGAGCGATCCATAGAGTGCCAGACGGCTCCGTCTTAACCAGCAGGAGTCCAGCCGTCACGCCCAGGCCGAAGGCGAAGCTCCCGCAAACGCCTCGGGGAGCCTCCCGTAGTGCGCATCGGCACCTGATCGAACCTTCGGGGATCTCCCTCACTCGCGCCGCGGCGGCCATTGCCCGCGCGGGACGCGCCGGGCGGCCCGGCGCTCGCTCTGGCGATTTATCAAGAAGGTCGACGCGTCGCCGTCCAGGAGCAGGATTTCGGCGTCGAGCACGTCCTGGCGAACGAGGCCGATATCCCGGAGCTCACGGTCCGACATCACCGACAATTGGCGAACGACCCGGCGGTTGATCGCGGCACGTGACACCGCGGCGGCCGCGGCCGCGAGCATACCCGACAGCCGCGCCTTCGCCGACGCAATGGCGCCCCGGGCGTTGCCGGCGGCGTATGTAGCGGTGGGAGTGGTGATGCCGTCCATGATGCGCATCCTTTCTCGAAGCGCGTGTCGATGCAGGAAGGATGAGTGACGAGGGCTGTCCGCGACAGGGACAATCCAGTACGGTTGGATTGAATTGTCCGGTACGAAGAGCAGCACAGATGAAGACCTCCCTGTCGTGCGTACCAACCCTGGTCGAGACCGTGGCGGCGGCGATCACGGAGCGGATCGCCAGCCGCCAGCTCATGCCGGGCGCGCGCCTGCCGTCCGTCCGGGCCTTCGCGGAAGCCATGGGCGTGTCGAAATCCACCGTGGTGGAAGCCTACGACCGACTTGGGGCCGAAGGCGCCATCGTTGCGCGGCGCGGCTCCGGCTTCTACGTGGCAGGCAAGACGCGACCGCTGTGCCTGAAGGCGGTAGGTCCGCAGTTGGACCGGGCGGTGGACCCCCTCTGGATCACCCGGCAATCCATGCAGGCCGGCCCGGATCTCGTGATGCCCGGCTCGGGCTGGCTGCCGCCGTCCTGGATGCCGGACGAGGCGATCCGGCGCGGCCTGCGCCAGCTCGCCCGCGGCTCGGAGGCGAACCTCGTCTCACATGACCAACCTCTCGGCTTTCCGCCATTGCGTGCGCAGATCGCCCGACGCCTGGCGGAGAAGGGTGTCGAGGCCGGCGCCGACCAGATCGTACTGGTCGATTCCGCGACGCAGGCCCTCGACCTCCTCGTCCGGTTCCTCATCGAACCGGGCGACACGGTGCTGGTGGATGACCCCTGCTACTTCAATTATCATGGCTTGCTTCGAGCGCAGCGGGCACGGATCGTTGGGGTGCCGATGACACCGACCGGACCCGACCTCACCGCCCTTGCCACGCAACTCGCCGAGCATCGGCCCCGGTTCTACGTCATCAATTCCGCGCTCCAGAACCCGACAGGCTCGACACTGGCGCCGACGATCGCACACCGCATCCTGAAGCTCGCCGAGGCGCATGACACCCTCATCATCGAGGATGACATCTTCGGGGATTTCGAGGGTGATCCGTCCCCGCGGCTCGCAGGGTTCGACGGGCTGGAGCGCGTGATCCAGATCGGAAGCTTCTCGAAGACGCTCTCGGCGGCGATCCGCTGCGGGTTCATCGCGTTGCGTGAGGATTGGGTGGAGCCGCTTGTCGATCTCAAGCTCGCCATGAGCCTGGGCAACAGCCACCTGTCGGCGAGCCTGATGCACGGCCTCCTGACCGACGGGACCTACCGCCGGCACCTCGCGGACGTCCGGGAGAAGTTGGGACGCGCCATGGCGCCGGCCCTGCGCCGGCTTGAGGGATGTGGACTGACGGCATGGCTGGAACCGTCGGGCGGGTTCTTCCTATGGATGCGTTTGCCCGATAGCCTCGATTCGGCGGATGTCGCGAGGCGTGCCCTGGCACGCGGGCTCGTGCTCGCCCCGGGCGGCGCCTTCAGTCCGTCGTCGCTCGGCAACAGCTTCCTGCGCTTCAACGTCGCCCAATGCACCGATCCGCGCATGATCCCCATGCTTCAGGCCGTCCTGGAGGATTGTGCAGCGGCGCGGCCCGTTCAAGCGGCCTGAAACCGTTCGTCTGCGCACGTTTCGGGGTGTGTATGCCACGTGGGCCCGGTTTTGCGGGACCACAGGTGCCCGGGCAGGAGTTTTCCGCTATGACAGGTTGACAGGGGCGTCCCCGCCTCGCCACATCCCGGCTATCATGAGCGACGCGAATCTGACGACATCCCCCGCCCCCGGTGATGCGGCCAAGCCGCCCCTGGAAATTCTGCTCTGCGCACCGCGCGGATTCTGCGCCGGCGTCGTGCGGGCGATCGATGTTGTGGAGCGGGCCCTCGCCATCTACGGACCCCCGGTCTACGTCCGCCACGAGATCGTCCACAACAAGTACGTCGTCGAGAGCCTGAAGCGGAAGGGCGCCGTGTTCGTGCGCGAACTCGACGAAGTTCCAGACGGCTCCGCGCCGGTGATCTTCTCGGCACACGGTGTTGCCAAGACGGTGCCGCACAACGCTGATTCCCGCGGACTCACCACCATCGACGCCACCTGCCCGCTGGTGACGAAGGTCCACCGCGAAGCAGAGATCCATCACAAGCGCGGCCGCCACGTGCTGCTCGTCGGCCATTCCGGTCATCCCGAGGTGGTCGGGACCATGGGCCAGTTGCCCAAGGGCTCCATCACTCTGGTCGAGGATCTGGAGCAGATCGCCGCCCTCGAGCCTGAGAACCGGGACAATCTGGCCTGGGTGACGCAGACGACCCTGTCGGTGGACGACACGCACCACATCGTCGAGGCACTGAAGAAGAAGTTCCCGACCATCACGGGTCCGCACAAGGACGACATCTGCTATGCCACCACCAACCGCCAGGAGGCGGTGAAGCAGGTGGCACCGCTCGTCGATGCGGTCATCGTGGTCGGCTCCTCGAACTCCTCGAACTCGCAGCGCCTGCGCGAGGTCGCCGAGCGCGTCGGATGCCCGATCACACGGCTGGTGCTCCGCGCCGAGGAGATCGATTGGCCCGCCTTCGAGGGCATCCGGAAGCTCGGCCTCACGGCTGGTGCATCCGCTCCGGAAGTGCTGGTGGAGGAAATCATCGATGCCTTCGCCGCCCGTTACACCGTGACGGTGGATACGGTCTCGACGGTGGTCGAGGACATGTCCTTCCCGCTGCCGCGGGAACTCCGCAGCGAAGCTGCCGAATAGGCCTTCACCACTTCTGAATTCCAGCCTTCAGCAGGGGCGCCGTTCGGCGCCCCTATCCATTTCGTCCCCGAGAACTCAAGCGAACGCGACGTGGCTGTCTACACCGAGGTCTCCGACGCGGCGCTGACCGCCTTTCTCTCCGCTTACGAGATCGGCACGCTGCTCTCCTACAAGGGCATCGCCGAGGGCGTGGAGAACACAAACTTCTATCTGCACACCACCGGCGGTTCCTTTATTCTCACCCTCTACGAGAAGCGGGTCAGGGCCGACGACCTCCCGTTCTTTCTCAACCTGATGGAACACCTTGCCGCGCGGGGGCTCGCCTGCCCGCTGCCGATCCGAGACCGCGCGGGGATGGCGCTCGGGGAACTCTGTGGCCGGCCCGCGGTGATCGTCACCTTCCTCGACGGCGTTTCGGTGAAGCGGCCTGGGCTGGATCACTGTCGCGCCCTCGGTCGTGCCCTCGCCGGACTGCATGCCGCCGGCGCCGATTTCGGCATGCAGCGAGCCAATAATCTGTCGGTCGAGGCATGGGAGCCGCTTTTCCGGCTCGCCGAGCCCCAGGCGGACACCGTGTCGCCGGGCCTCTCCGGCCGCGTTCTGGGCGACCTCGCCGTCTTGCAGCGTTCCTGGCCATCGGGCCTGCCGTCCGGCGTGATCCACGCCGACCTCTTCACCGACAATGTGTTCTTCATCGGCGACGAATTGTCGGGCCTGATCGATTTCTACTTCGCCTGCACCGACGCCTTCGCCTACGATCTGGCGATCTGCATCAACGCCTGGTGCTTTGAGGCCGACGGTACCTTCCACCGCGACATGGGCGCGGCTCTGATCGCTGGCTACGAGGCGGTGCGTCCGCTCATTCCCGCGGAGATCGCGGCGTTGCCGATCCTGTGCCGGGGTGCGGCCCTGCGCTTCATGCTGACCCGCCTCGTGGACTGGCTCAACGTGCCGGCCGGCGCTTTGGTCCAGCCGAAGGACCCCCTCGAATACGATCGTCGGCTGACCTTCCATCGCACCGTGACGGATGCCCGGGATTATGGCTGGGCCCCTTCGGAACGCTGTCTCTGAATAGGGATTTCACCGGCATTCGCCCCGACATACGACGGGGGTCCCTCTCGTCGACAGCCGACGGATGCGCCGCACCCGCCGGCGCATCCGTCAGAGGACCTTGAGGAGCGCCTCCGCGCCGGAGAGCTCAGTCTTGGCCGGTGAGTCCTCCACGTTGAGAACGCGTACGACCCCGTCCTCGACGAGCATGGCATAGCGCTTCGACCGGGTGCCGAGGCCGAAACCGGCCCCGTCCATGTCGAGGCCGACAGCCTTTGCGAACTCGGCATTGCCGTCGGCGAGGAACTCGATACCCTCGGCGCCGCTCGCCTTCTGCCAGGCATCGAGCACGAACACGTCGTTCACCGACGTGACCGCGATGGCATCGACGCCATGCGCCTTGATCTCGGCCTGCTTCTCGACGAAGCCGGGCAGGTGATTGCGGTGGCAGCTCGGGGTGAAGGCGCCGGGGACCCCGACGAGAACGATGCGGCGTCCCTTGAAGAGGTCATCGGTGGTCTTGGCTTCCGGGCCGTCCGCCCCGCTCACACGGAACGTGACCTGGGGGAGGTGGTCGCCAACCTGGATGGTCATCCGTCGTCTCCTGAAGATCGCCGGGGCTTCCGAACCATCGGACCCCTTGGCGCTGCCACGTGATCACGCCCGGCCGTCAAACCAGCCCGGCCCGCGGAAAACCGTCTAGCTCGCAGGGGTTTGCCTGTCGAGTTTCCAACCTCCGCGCGCGAGTCGGATATCCCTCGAACGACACGCCGTACCCTGGACAATGTCGCCGGCCCGCGTAGCATGCGGCGATGCAGACTTCTCAGGCCCGCGCGGGCGACCCCGCCTATCTCGACGGTCAGTTCCTCGTGGCGATGCCGGGCCTGACGGATTCGCGCTTCGCCCGGTCGGTGATCTACCTCTGCGCGCACTCCGCGGACGGTGCGATGGGGATCATCCTCAACAAGGCCGTTTCCGACCTGAACATGCCGGATCTGTTGATCCAGCTCGATATCGCCAGCGAGACCGACGCGATCCGGTTGCGCGAGCGGGTCGGGCACATGCCGGTACTGATGGGGGGACCGGTGGATGCCAAGCGCGGCTTCGTGCTCCACACCGACGATTTCCATATCGACCAGTCCACGCTGATGATCGATGACGGGATCTGTCTCACGGCGACGGTGGATATCCTGCGGGCGATCGCGGCCGGCGACGGTCCAGCCAGCGCCGTCCTGGCCCTGGGCTACGCCGGCTGGCAAGCTGGACAGCTTGAGAACGAGATCCTGGCCAATGGCTGGCTGGTCTGCCCGGCCGACCCGGACATGATCTTCCACACGGCCCTCGATGCCAAATACGAGCGCACGCTGCGTAACAACGGCATCGACCTGGCGATGCTCTCCGTCAGCGCCGGCCACGGCTGATCATTCGCCGCTACTGATCGGCGAAGGGTGGACCACCCGTATCCGGGTTCATCCCCTCGACCGGCGGCTTGCGACGCGGGCGAGGCGGAGCCGCCGAAGCGCTCGGCGCCGCAGTGCCGGTATTCACACCGAGGCGAGTGGCCAGGGCCAGGGCACGCGCCTCGGTGAAGCGCAGGTTGCAGAATCCGTGAGCGCCTTCGCGGGCATAGGTTCGGCACATCTGCTCACGGTCCGATGAGAACGCCGCCTGCTCCGTTACGACGGGGCGCAGTTCAGGACCCCGCAGGCGCTGGCTCATCAGCTTGTAGTTCTCGCGCACCGCGCGGTCGGCCCCACCGCGTGCGCCCTCGAACTCTCCGGCCCGGGGAATGAGGGTCGCGGCGGCCGGTCCCCAGAGGCCGGTCGGCGTGGTCGCACAATCTGCTGCCGCGAAGGTGCAGACCGGGCCAGAAAGCGATTGGACCAGTACGGCCCCGTCCAACACGTCGAAGCGCAGGGGACATTCGCCTCCGGAGACCTCGAACCGGCCGACGCCCTCGGGGCGCCCCTCGGACGAAAGGGCCACCGGCGATCCGCCGTTCAGCGGCACCTTACAGGTCTCGACCGGCTGGGAAATCTTGTTGCCCGGCAGTACGACGCGGGCGGAGGTGCCGGCGCCCGCACGCTCCAGCTTCAGACTGCCGTTAAGTCCGTTCAGCTGCAATTCCTGCCCCATCACGTTGTCCTCGGACGGCGCTTTCAGGACGACGGGTTGGCGCGGCACAGGGGGTGCTTTGGGCGCCTCGACGGTCGAGGGCGGGGCGGCCTCACCCGGCGCGCCTGGGACTGGCGCGGACGGCGCCGTCGGGACGCCGCGCGGCGGTACGGGAGGCTTGGCCGCACGCCCGATCCCGAACAGTTCTTCGAAGAACGACTGCGCACAGGCCGGATGGGGGATCGATGCCAGTACCGGCAGGAGAAGGAGTACGCGGGTCAGACGCATCGAAACTTTCAGGCCTGTTTCCGTGAAGGCGGCGAGATGCGCAGCCAAGCACGTTCACACACCACTTACCATGCGCGAACCAGCCCGCCACAGCGGCATCAGAGATTATCGTCCATCAAGTCTCGGTGGCCACTTATGGCAGCCGCAGCGTCCAGGCGTCCGACGACTGCCCGAAGGCGAGGGTGATGAAGGGGACAACGCGGTCCGAGAGGTTCCGATGCATCTCGTCGGAGTGCTTCGCCTTGCGGCGTCGCGACACCCTTCTTATATCGGCCGAGACGCGGGATTAAGACCCGGCTCTGCACCGTTCCGGGGTGCGAACCGGTGCCCAAACCCGTTCTCACACAATCAGTTTTGCACAGCCATGGGCCGAGCTGCTTCGGGGCTCGGCGGTCTGCTTGACCAAACGACAACAGAGGGATCCCACCATGGGTAAGGTAATCGGTATCGACCTCGGCACCACCAATTCCTGCGTGGCCGTCATGGAAGGCACGCAGCCCAAGGTCGTCGAAAACTCGGAAGGCGCGCGTACCACGCCGTCCATCGTCGCGTTCACCGACGAGGGCGAGCGCCTCGTCGGCCAGCCGGCTAAGCGCCAGGCGGTCACGAATCCCGAGCGCACGTTCTTCGCGATCAAGCGTCTCGTCGGTCGCACCTACGACGACCCGATGACGCAGAAGGACAAGGGCCTCGTGCCCTACAAGATCGTCCGTGGCGACAACGGCGACGCCTGGGTCGAGGCGGACGGAAAGAAGTACTCGCCCTCGCAGATCTCCGCCTTCACCCTGCAGAAGATGAAGGAGACCGCGGAGGCGCATCTCGGCCAGCCGGTGACGCAGGCCGTCATCACGGTGCCTGCTTACTTCAACGACGCCCAGCGCCAGGCCACCAAGGACGCCGGCAAGATCGCCGGTCTCGAGGTGCTGCGCATCATCAACGAGCCGACCGCTGCGGCCCTCGCCTATGGCCTTGACAAGAAGAAGGCCGGCACCATCGCGGTCTACGACCTCGGCGGCGGCACCTTCGACGTCTCGATCCTCGAGATCGGCGACGGCGTGTTCGAGGTGAAATCCACCAACGGCGACACCTTCCTCGGCGGCGAGGACTTCGACAACCGCGTGGTCGAGTACCTGACGAGCGAGTTCAAGCGCGAGCAGGGTATCGACCTGACGAAGGACAAGCTCGCCCTCCAGCGTCTCAAGGAGGCCGCTGAGAAGGCCAAGATCGAGCTGTCCTCGGCGACGCAGACCGAGATCAACCTGCCCTACATCACGGCCGATGCCACGGGCCCGAAGCATCTCGCGCTCAAGCTCAGCCGTGCCAAGTTCGAGTCCCTCGTCGACGATCTCGTCCAACGCACGATCGAGCCCTGCCGCAAGGCGCTGAAGGACGCCGGTGTCTCGGCTTCCGAGATCGACGAGGTGGTGCTGGTCGGTGGCATGATCCGCATGCCGAAGATCCAGGAAGTCGTGAAGTCCTTCTTCGGCAAGGAGCCCCACAAGGGCGTCAACCCGGATGAGGTCGTTGCCATCGGCGCGGCGGTCCAGGCCGGCGTACTCCAGGGCGACGTCAAGGACGTGCTGCTCCTCGACGTCACCCCACTCTCGCTCGGCATCGAGACGCTGGGTGGCGTGTTCACGCGCCTCATCGACCGCAACACCACGATCCCGACGAAGAAGTCCCAGACCTTCTCGACGGCCGAGGACAATCAGAACGCGGTCACCATCCGGGTCTTCCAGGGTGAGCGCGAGATGGCGGCCGACAACAAGCTGCTCGGCCAGTTCGACCTGATGGGCATTCCGCCGGCCCCGCGCGGCATGCCGCAGATCGAGGTGACCTTCGACATCGATGCGAACGGCATCGTGAACGTCACGGCCAAGGACAAGGCGACGAACAAGGAGCACCAGATCCGGATCCAGGCCTCTGGCGGGCTGTCGGATGCCGACATCGAGCGGATGGTCAAGGACGCCGAGGCGAATGCCGAGGCGGACAAGAAGCGCCGCGAGGTCGTCGAGGTGAAGAACCAGGGTGAGAGCCTGATCCACGCCACCGAGAAGTCGGTGAAGGAGTATGGCGACAAGGTCTCGGCCGACGACAAGGGTGCCATCGAGACCGCCATCACCGCTCTTCGCACCGCCCTGGAGGGAGACGACGTGGAGGTCATCAAGGCGCGCACCACCGACGTGATGCAGGCCTCGATGAAACTCGGCGAAGCGATGTACGCCGCCAATCAGGCTGGTGAGGCCGGTGCCGAGGCCGGCACCGGCGAAGCGAAGAAGGACGATGTCATCGACGCCGATTTCCAGGAAGTCGATGACAAGGACCAGAAGAAGCGGGCATAACGCCTGCATCTGAGGACGGGGCCGGAGCGATCCGGCCCCGTGCCATGTCCGGCTGGCGCCACGACCGGCGTCGAGTGGGTTTCAAGACCACCGCGTATGACGAGGACGGCGCGATCTCGTTGGATCGACGCGCCGGGGGACTTTGAGGACGGGAATGTCGAAGCGGGACTATTACGAGATCCTGGGCGTCTCCAAGACCGCGTCCGACGGCGAGATGAAAGTCGCCTTCCGCAAGCTCGCCATGACCTATCATCCCGACCGTAATCCGGGAAATGCGGAGGCCGAGCTCAAGTTCAAGGAAATCAACGAGGCCTATCAGTGCCTCTCCGACGGACAGAAGCGTGCCGCCTATGACCGCTTCGGTCATGCCGCCTTCCAGCAAGGTGGCGGCGGCGGTCCCGGATTCGGCAACGAGTTCGGCGACTTCATGTCGGATATCTTCGACAATTTTTTCGGCGACGGTCGGGCCGGCGCAGCGGGTGGCGGGCGCGGCGGTGCACGCGGGGGCCCGACCCGCGAGCGTGGCGCCGATCTGCGCTACAATCTCGAGATCTCGCTGGAGGAGGCTTTCAGCGGAAAGGCCGAGACCATCAAGATGGCAACCTCGGTCACCTGCGAGGTCTGCTCGGGCTCGGGTGCCAAGGCCGGTTCGAAGCCGCGCCCCTGCCAGACCTGCGGCGGCTACGGCCGGGTACGGGCGGCGCAAGGATTCTTCGCCATAGAGCGCACCTGCCCGAACTGCCACGGACGCGGCGAGATGATCGACGATCCTTGCAGCGCCTGCAGCGGCGCTGGCCGGGTCACCCGCGAGCGCACCCTCTCGATCAACGTGCCGGCGGGCGTCGATGACGGCCTGCGCATCCGCCTGGCCGGCGAGGGCGAGACCGGCCTGCGCGGCGGGCCGGCGGGCGACCTCTACGTCTTCCTCTCGATCAAGCCGCACGAGTTCTTCCAGCGCGACGGCGCCGACCTGTTCTGCCGCGTGCCGATTTCCATGGTGACGGCGGCGCTTTCCGGCGAGATCACCGTCCCGGTCATCGACGGCTCCCAGACGCAGGTGCGCATCCCCGCCGGGACCCAGACGGCGAAGCAGTTCCGCATCAAGGGCAAGGGCATGCCGGTGCTGCGCTCGCGGGATGTCGGCGACCTCTACATCCAGGTTTTTGTCGAAACCCCGCAGAACCTGTCCAAGCGCCAGCGCGAATTGCTTCAGGAGTTCGACCAGTCGGCTTCCGACGAGAACCATCCGGAGAGCGCGGGCTTTTTCTCGAAGGTCAAGGACTTCTTCGATGGGCTCGGCGGAGCCGCCAGGACCTAGACTTGCAATACCCTCCGGATCAAAATCCGTCGGCCACGGTTATCGCATGTGGCGGGCTGGCACCGCCTCGGAGATCATTGTGCGCGCCAAGCGGTGTTCGCAGGGTGCAAGCTTGACTGCCGGAGAGCTTCGTCGTCTAGCCTTTCTCTCCCAACCCGTGATCTGAGGACATAGGGTCTTGCCGCCGCTACGCCGCTCCAGCGCAAAAGCCGACCTCGCTTCCGGTGCCGATCGTACCCGGCGGGACCCGCTGGAGGACGAGGCGCGATTCCTGCGTTCGTGGTTCGAGCGCCCGCTCGTCACTGGAGCGGTGACGCCCTCGGGCAAGATGCTTGCCCGCACGATGGCGTCCTACGTCGATCCGCGCGTGAGCGGTCCCGTGATCGAACTCGGTCCGGGCACCGGCCCCGTCACCGAGGCCTTGATCCGACGCGGCGTAGAGCAGGAGCGGCTGATCCTGGTCGAGTACAATCCCGATTTCTGCAAGCTGCTGCAGAAGCGCTTCCCGCGCGCAACCATCTTGCGGGGCGACGCCTATAACATCCGGGAGACCTTCGGCACACGCTTGACCGAGAAGGCAGCCGCCATGGTTTCGAGCCTGCCGCTGTTCACGAAGCCCCTGGAACAGCGCCTCGACCTGCTGAACGCCGCCCACGAGATGATGCATCCAAGCGCGCCGTTCGTACAGTTCACCTACGCGGTGGTCCCGCCGATCCCGGCTCGCTGCGATGCCGGCACCTACACGGCCAGTCGTTCGAACCGGGTCTGGCTCAATCTGCCACCGGCGCGGGTCTGGGTCTACCGCCGGCCCTGAAGTCGGAACGCTTTCCGAACGCGACCTGAAGGGCGATCTCAGATCGCGTTCAGTGCCGCTGTCCTATCCCTGATGCAACGGGCATGGCCCGCCACGGCGTCCGGGACAGGAGATCTGATCGATGACCACTTCACGCACGAGCCCTGCGCGAGCACTGAGAACCCTGCTCGGTGCGATGGCTATCGCCGGCGGCCTTGCTGCGGCCGCGACCACCGCTGGAGCCGCCCCCTTGGCCGCGCCCCTTCATGGTGATCCGCAGAGCACGATCACGACCGCGCAGTATTGGGGCGGTCACGGCGACTGGGGCCATCACCGGCATCACCACCACGACCGTGGCTATGGCCACCATGGCCGCCATCACGGCTGGGGGCACCGCCACCATGGCTGGGATCGTCACCGCGGCTGGGAGCGGCATCACCACCATCATCATCACCGTGGTCACGGCCGCTACGATTACTGATCGGCTCGTCCCCGGCCTTCGTCGTCGCATCGAGACATCGGAGCCGGCCTATCCCGCGATCCGCTCAAGGATCGCGGGCCTCGGCTCGGGCGGTGTCGGAGCGATGCGGTAGGCCGATCGCAGAGCGGCTTCGGCCCGGTCGGCCGCAGCCATGTCTTGGGCATGGATCGTCGCGAGCGGCTGCCCTCGCGTGAGTTTGGCACCCACGCGTGGCAATCCGGTAAGACCGACGCACGGATCGATCTCGTCCTGGGGGCGGGTCCGCCCGCCACCGAGGCCGATCACTGCGATCCCGAGGTCCCGCGTGGCGACGGAAGCGACGAAGCCGTCCGCCTCGGACGGAACGGTGCGGACGACAGGCGCCACCGGCAGATGATGGCTCGTCCGCTCCACGAGATCGACTGGACCTCCGAGCCCGGCGACCATGCGGGCGAAGATCTCGGTCGCGCGTCCCGACTCCAGTGCCGCCTCCAATCGGGCGGAGGCGTCGGCGACGTCGGGACTGAGGCCGCCGACGACCAGCATTTCGGCGGCGAGCGCCAGCGTGACCGCATGGAAGGCCGGCTCGCGGGCACGCCCGGTCAGGTAGTCGAGGGTATAGGCGACCTCCAGGGCGTTGCCGGCGGCTGAGGCGAGGGGCGAGTCCATGTCGGTGATCAGCGCCACCGTGCGCAATCCCGCGCCGCCCGCCACGTCGACGATACTGTGCGCGAGACCTCGAGCCTCCGTCTGTTCGGCCATGAAGGCGCCCGAGCCGGTCTTCACGTCCATCACGAGGCCGTCGAGGCCGGCAGCGAGCTTCTTCGACAGGATGGAGGCGGTGATGAGGTCGAGGGACTCGACGGTACCCGTCACGTCGCGGATGGCGTAGAGGCGCCGATCGGCTGGAGCCAGGTCGGTGGTCTGCCCGATGATGGCGCAGCCCACCTCGGCGGTGACGCGCCGGAACCGGTCGAGCCCCGGCATCGCGTCGTAGCCTGGGATGCTCGCAAGCTTGTCGAGGGTGCCGCCGGTATGCCCGAGACCGCGCCCCGAGATCATCGGAACGTAGCCGCCACACGCCGCGACCATAGGTGCGAGGGCGAGGCTGACCGCATCGCCCACACCGCCCGACGAGTGCTTGTCGAGGACGGGTCCGGGCAGATTCCAGTGCAGGACGGTGCCGGATTCGGTCATCGCCTGCGTCAGTGCCACGCGCTCCGACCGTGACAGGCCTCGGAAATACACCGCCATGGCGAAGGCGGCGGCCTGGCCCTCGGTGACCCGACCGTCGGTGAGGCCGGTGACGAACGCCGCGATTGCGTCCGGAGGGATTTCGCCCCCGTCGCGCTTGGTGCGGATGAGTTCCTGCGGGAGCCTCATGGGGCGACCGGGCCGAACGCCACGACTAAGGCCGCGTGCAGGCTGCTGGCGCCGAGGCGGAAGGTCCGGGGCGAGACCCAGTCCGGGCCCATGATCCGGTCCGCGAGGGCAAGGTAGGTTCCGGCATCGGCGACGCTGCGCAGGCCGCCCGAGACCTTCAGACCGACGGGGTGCCCCGCGCCGTGCTCCCGAATGGCGCGGAGCATCGCCTCGGCGGCCTCCGGGGTGGCGGAGACAGGGCTCTTGCCCGTGGAGGTCTTGAGGAAATCCGCCCCGGCCTCGATGGTGAGGCGGCTCGCGGCGGTGATCGCCTCCGGGGTCGCCAGCGTGCCCGTCTCCAGGATGACCTTCAGCAGGCGGCCGCCGTCGCAGACCTCGCGGACGGCGGCGACCATGGCCCGCGCCGTGCCAGTCTCGCCGGCGAGGAGGCTGCGGTACGGCAGGACGAGGTCGATCTCGTGGGCGCCGTCGGCGAGCGCCTCGGTCGTATCCTCCACCGCGCGCTCGATATCGTCGCCCCCGGCGGGGAAATTGATGACGGTGGCGACGCGGACGGGCGAGCCGGCGAGGAGGCGGACGGCGCGGCTCACGTAGTGCGGCCAGACGCAGACGGCGGCGACCGCGCTCGCCCGGGCGTCGCGGCAGAGCTGGTCGATGGCCCCCTCCGAGCAGGCATCGCCGAGGTCGGTGAGGTCGAGCAGGGGCAGGGCCCGCCGGGCGAGGGAGGCGTCGTCGGTCATCGGGGAGCACTCGCGGGCAGGCGGGCGACGAAGGCGGCGACGAGGCGGGCGAGATCGTCGCCGGCCCGGGCCGCCGCGGCCTTGGTCTCGTCGTGATGGGGATCGCCGTCGCCGATGCCGGCGCCGAGATTGGTCACCACCGACAGGGCCGCGACGGGCAGGCCGTAGAAGCGGGCGAGGATGACCTCGGGGACCGTCGACATGCCGACGAGGTCGGCGCCGAGATGGCCGGCCATGCGGATCTCGGCGGGGGTCTCGAAGCTCGGGCCGGAGAACCAGGCGTAGATCCCCTGGTGCAGCGGAATTCCGGATTCGCGTGATGCCTCAAGGAGATGGGCGCGCAGACCGGCATCGTAGGCCCCGACCATGGGCACGAAGCGGGCCTCGCTCGCCTCGCCGATCAGGGGGTTGAGGCCGGAGAGGTTGAGGTGGTCGGTGAGCGCCACGAGGCTGCCGGGACCGACCGAGGGCCGCAGGGAGCCGGCGGCGTTGGTGAGCAGAAGCGCTTCCACCCCAAGGACTTGCGCGACTCCGAGCGGCACCCGCATCGCCGCGGCGTCCCCGGTCTCGTAGGCGTGGGCGCGGCCCTCGAAGACCAGGACCCGGCGCCCCGCGAGGGTTCCGGCGTGGAGGCGGCCGCCGTGACCGCTCACGCGCGGCGCCGGAAACCCCGGAATCTGCGCGTAGGATACCGAGAGGGTCGCGTCGAGGTCGCGCAGGATTCCGCCCAGTCCGGTCCCGGTGACGAGGGCGCAGGCGAAGGGTCCGTCGAACCCCTGCGCGCGCAGCAGGCCGGCGGCGGCCTGGACGCCCGGCTCCGGTTCACGCATGGGGCACCGGCGGGTCGGGGACCAGGTTGGCCGGTCCGAAGGAATCGGGCAGCAGGGCCGCGACGGTGAAGACCGCGCGGATCGCGGCGGGATCGGCGACGTGGACCGCGACCTCCGGTCCGGCGAATTCGCGGATGCGTTGGCGGCAGGCGCCGCAGGGGGTCACGAGGCCGGGCCCCGGGCCGAGCACCAGCAGGGCGGCGATGCGGCGCCCGCCGGCCGCCACCATGGCGGCGATGGCACCGGCCTCGGCGCAGGTGCCCACCGGATAGGCGGCGTTCTCGACGTTGCAGCCGGCATGGACGACGCCCGAGTCGTCGCGGAGCGCCGCGCCGACGGGGAAGCGCGAATAGGGGGCGTAGGCGCGCCCCTGCGCCGCCCGGGCGGCCTCGAACAGGCGGGACAGGTCCGGGGTCATCGGGGCGGGACACGGCGCGGCATCCCGCGACTTAGGCACCAAGTGGCGGACCTGTCGAGGGCCCGGCCGCGTCGGCGCCCCCGCCGGGGGGCCGCGCATCGACAGCGCGCCGCCGGCCTCCTAAGACGGGGCGAAGGGACACCGAAACCGGAAGGCGGACAGATGTTGGGACGGTTCGAGCGCGGCGCCTCCGGCGAGGCGGTGGTGGAGTACGGCGACGGCACCATGCGGGTGATCAAGCCCGGCAGCTTCGTGCGCTGCGCCGTCACCGGCGAGGCGATCACCCTCGACGCCCTGCGCTACTGGAGCGCGACGCTGCAGGAAGCCTATGCCAGCCCCGAAGCGGTGATGAAGCGCCTCGCCGAGACCGGACGGCCGGGTTAGGGTTCCCGATGCCTATAACCGTTTTCGGACATGTGCCCGGCAATCATGCTTGTTAGCATTGCGTTATGACCAGCGAGAATATTATCAGTTTAGATGCCATACATAGAAAGAATTGGATCTATAAAAATCCCTATTAACAATAAATTTTGAAAAATATTAAGTAGATTCGGACATCGAACGGAGAGCAATGAGTAACATGCCAGTCATACTTACTAATCACCGTGTTTGACCTAAATCGCCTTATGTGAAAATTTTACTGTACTGCCATCTGTTCTATTAACCCAAAAACACTTAGTTCCAAATTCTGCACTACGTACACTGAAATCTTTTATGCCGCTGCCAATCCTATCTTTCGCTTCTGGATGCCGGGCTAAAGCGGCCTCAAGAATAACAGCATCGGATGCACTAACACGGTCCCCAACGTCATAGCGGTTAAGCATTGCATTTAGAAATGCAATTGCATCTCCCTTTTTTTCAAAATGCTCAGGACCTAGCGTTACGGGAATTTTTGCGCCCATTTTTAATCTCTCTTCAATATCATCAATTACCGTCTGCCTGTCCGGCAGCCTCAATTGAAAGCAACACCTTCCGCAGTTCGCGTATGATTACTTTAGGAATACCCATATCATCAAACTGATCTATACGCTCGATAATCCAATCAACACATTCTTCTTGACTAAGATCGTCATAGGAAATTTTTTCGTATAACGCGACGGCACTCATACGAGATAAACCGAGCTCCATTAGCGATATAAGCGTCCGAGAGGATACGCCAAACTCTAGCTGAGTCCCTATATCCAGTCCATACTCAATCAAATCCTCTCGACCAATATTTTTAAAATGTAGATGCAAAACGTCCATATAGGCGGATAGGTACTTCGGTGCCTTGAAACGCGCAATTTGCTCAATCAATGCCATCGTTTCCCGAATCAGCGTCGGCAACTCAAAAGATCGCTTTACCTTTTCGTGCCACTCGATATTCCTGCGAATTATTTCAGCAAGAGATTGTCCTTTGAGCCACCGGAAGACAATCAAGGCATATAAATTTATCCGTGTCTCAGGCTCGAATACGGGATAAATATTTGAATTTATTCGGTGCATTATAGTTACAAAGCGATCATAGCTATCGTCACTGGCAACATCTGCCGGAATCAAATTCTCTGGCTCGCGCTCATAGGCCCGAAACGCCTGTAGTAGGTGCTGCATTCCAACCGGGCTGACGCCCGGATGCCGGGCAGCTAAGTCGACTGTAATATCTATTTTTTCTGCAAGCGTGCGAAGCAAATGATCGAGCTTAGCTATGAAGACGGGGTCGTGACGTTTTGCAAGATTTGCTTGAGAAATTGATCCTAGTCGCATATGGGACGTTAGCAAATAAGCGCCGACCTGCTCAAACTCCTCACCGCCCTTTAAGTCGGCAAGTGATTGATTACCACGTTTGGCCAAATAATCGATTAGCCCATCGCCAAGTTCAAGCACCGCGTCGCTTTCTCGCTTAATTGGATATTTTGAGCGAACCGGAACTCCATTGGGCCACGCAGATCTATCGTGTGGATCAATACAAATTATGTTTCCCTGAAACTCGTCACCCCATCGACCGGCTCGGCCCGCCAAATTCCAAAAGTCGTGTGGCTCCATCGGGTTTCCCTTACCCTTACGCGGACCACGTACGACGATCGTGCGGCACGACAAGTTGACGCCCTCGACCAAAGTTGATGTGCAGACTAGAAATTTAATCTTCCCCAATCGAAAGAGTCGTTCGATCTCAAGCCGGAGTAGCGACGGCATATTGCCGAAATGAAATGCTACACCTTGCTCGACTATAGAAGCTAAGCGAAACTTCGGGTGTACTCCTTTGCGAGCAAGTTCAGCCAAAGCCGCAAGTTCAGGATCGACAGATTTCGGATCGCATTTTGGCCGGAGTTGACAAATAAGAGCAGCAATGTCCTCCGAATCGGCGGCGCCATTTGCATAAATGAGTGTGCCGCCACGTTCGCCTGCCGCAGCGGCAATGAAAGCTAAGCGTTTGATGAAGCTCGCGGGAGTACTTGGAAGCTCCAAAGTTCCAATCGGAATGTTTTTTTCGGCTTGTCTAATTTCTAATGACCATCGCTTCGGTTTTCCAGGAACTTGCCGAGCGAGCAGAAGATTCTGTAAAACGGTGGGGGCGTCGCTATTCACTGCAACAGTCTTTACTCCGGACGGAGCATCAGCCAGAAGCTCCTCTGGATTTTGAGTTGCAGGACTAAGGAATACTATCTTAAGGTTAGGATTTATGCGTGACGCTCGCTCAATAGCGTCTTGCAAAATCATTCCCCTGCCATTGTCGCCGATTTTATGTGCCTCATCCACAATAAGAAGGTCAATCAGAAAGGAATCACCCAACACGTTCGCCAGAAGATGTATTCTTTCTTGCGTAAGTACTAATAATAGTCGACGACCGCCGATGCGGGCAGAGTCATATTTGCCGCGTAAAGGCAAAGAAGATACTTCAATATTTTTATTTCTGTCAATAATTTTACTAAATGTTGTCTCTATTTCTGAGACTAACGCTCGAGTTGGAGCAAGATAAACGGCAACCGTTGCATTAGAAGAACTGATTTGATCTTGAAGCCATTGTAAGACCAGATATGTTTTCCCCGAAGCCGTCGGTGCCGAGGCCGACAGCCATTGGGTCCGCGAAGCATTCGTCCAAAAACGCTGCTGAAAGTCGTTGACCTCTATCCATGTACCAGTGGTCTCGATAAGGACTGAGCGGTCCATTTCGCGCCTCTGGGCTTCTAGACGGAGCGCGATCCCCAACCTTTTGTCGAGATCATCCGCTACGAGTCCCCGATCGATCGCCAGTGAAACAGCTCGAAAGTTAGACAATTTTCCGAGCAGGATCGCCCCTGCGTCTTTAATAAGAATGTCGCCACCGAAAACGATCGTGGCAACCGCAATCCTAAGAGCAAATTCTTGATCTTCCCTTGTTTCCGATCGAGCAAGGATACTTCCCGCGAGCACTAGGCGCTGCCAATCTATACTGTCTGCTAACGCGGGTCCGGCCTCCGGCATAAGATTGTCGAGTTCAGACCGGACCGTTATTCGTATAATTTTGTTTAAGTCATCGCGCACTCCTTCGTCGACAAGCCATGTCTGGAGATCTTTGAGAGTCATCTCTTCAATCCCATCGCTTCAAGAAACGCATCCCTGAAACCCTGTGCGGATGGCAAAGGTATACAGAAGAATTGAATTTCTAATCTTTCTAATTTGTTTGCTAGCAGATTTTTACTGATTTTATCACGCCAATCGACAATAGCTTCTCGTGCGGATTTTGCGATTTCGTCGGCTATAGCCTCGGCATCGTTCTGTGGATAGAAAGCAACCTCGAAGCCTACTAGCGCTAACCCGCAGTAGCGCACGCGTCTTGATTGAGGCGACGACCGGTCGAAGTACCGTCGTAAAGCGGATGTCAAAGTCGGATCGCTCAAATCCGCTTTGTCACTTAATAGTAGAAGATCTCTTTCACGTTCAGCGCCTTCATGCTCTGTTTCTTTTAAGTATGGTGTTAACGAGGCTAAACAGGCGCGGATTGCATCTCCCGCGTCCTCGTAGATCTTAGACTCACCCCAGTAGAGTTTCAGGAGACCCTCTTCTGTGACGCCTGCATACACGCCATCTGCACCATGGTAGTGCAAACGGTCATCGGTTTTTAAATCCATCTTACATAAGATTTGTGGAAGCCGTAGAAAACGCTCTGCCAACATGAATAAAAGCATTTCTCCGCCCTCGCCCGTCTTTGCGAGATCAGTAAAAGAGCGCTTTGCCCGTTCGACTAATTCAGCGATTGCCTCAGTACTGTTAAATTTGGCGTCGCGTGCTTTAGCTTCCGCGACTTTGGACCTCGGCATCGCATAATCTGCTGCAGCGTTTCGCATAAATTCTGCTAAGCGGCGAAGTTGTATGCGATTGTTTCCATCAACCGCCAGGCAATGGCAGTGAATTTTTACTAGATATCCAGATACACAGATGTCGCGCTCAATATTTGTCAGATGAACATCCAAGGCATCAGGATCACCTGTCAAAGCATCTTCCAAGTCCTCTTGTTTTATCGTGGATGTCATCCCTCCTTTCATCGAGACCGGCCCGCTTTGCATTGCACTTCTGATTGGAAGTTGCCGAGCAGTTCGCGAGGCAACCTCCATCGAATTTAGACGTCAGTGACAGACGTAAGCTTAGGCCCACAATTGCGCGGCGACACCTGGATTTTCGCAACTTAAAAGATAGTCCACAGCCGCTTTCACCACATTGGAGAATGCTCCCAGACGGTTTCGGTGATTTGGCCGCTCACCACCGACTCAAGGGGTCGAAGAAATGCATGAGTCGAAGAAATGGCGGCTAGCGACTTGCCTTGCGATATAAGTCCGCATTGCTCGTCAGGCCCTTCGGGAGCGACCCTGAAGCGCTCCGGTCAGTTCGTTGCTCGACAAGAAGGTATCGCAACTGCCCCTGAACTAGCGCTTGAGCGACGAACACGAGGGCCTCGGGCTGAGTACGGCACCGGCGGCGAAATATGGGACCAAGCGCACATGGACATTACCGGCGGAGACGTGATCAGCGTCAAGGCGGTATATGTCGGACGAGGGCCAGGCCTTGGCATCCGTAGTGGGCAGACCGGGGCAGACCGCCCAACCCCCTCCCGTCGCAGCACCCGCAGCGCCGACACCGGCCACCCGGCGACCCGCCGTCCCCGCTCTCAGCGGGCGGGGCTGTCCGGCCGGCGGGCCGTGAGTTGGCGCAGGATGCGTCCGAGCTGTTCGGCCGAATAGGGCTTGTGGATCAGCTCGAAGCCCTCGGCGCCGTCCTGGGCCAGGACGTGGCTGTAGCCGGAGGCGAGGAGGACTGGCAGGCCGGGACAGCGGCGGCGCACCGTCCGGGCGAGGGCCATGCCGCCCATGCCCGGCATCACCACGTCCGAGAACACGGCATCGCAGGGCGTAGGGGCGAGCCTGCCCGCGCGCACGCCCGGTCTCGCAGATCCCGGGGCAGGCCGTTCACCGTCGTGGTGAGCACGAACGCGCGGGCGGTGCGCCTCTGGCAGAAGCTCGGGTTCGAGATCGTCGGGCGGTCGCCACGCGCTTTCCACCGTCCCGCACCCGGCGATGTCGGTGCGGGGGTGATGGTCCAGGCGCCGTGACACCGTGCCGCCGGACTCTGCGACGCGTCGAAAGCGGGAGCCACCTGATCGTTCGGAAACACGTGTTCGTCGTGCACCATGGCCGATGCGCCGAACCCTCGGGTCTGAGCGGCTTCGACGCTCAGGCGTCGCCCGGGGCTGGGTCATCGATCAGCATTGTCCGCGGAGGGTTGCGTCCGGTTCGCAGAGGCTCGACGCACACGGCAGAGGATGCCATCCCGCTGGGACTTGCCGAGTCCGCGTGAGGGCGGGCCGGCGCCGCGAGAGGCCCCGCGGCCTCACGTCCCGCGGGGTCGTCGGCCACGTGAGTGCGCCGAGCACCGTGCGTCAGGTCGAACCCGCTCGACCCATTGCTTGGACCAACTATGTGATGATCCTCCGGACACGGCTCTAAACGCGCTGTTAATCTTAATCACTGATTTGTTGGGTCATTCGTGGCTTCGCCGGGGCTGTACCCGCCGCCGCGCGGGAATGGCACATCATGCGGTTGCTCATCGGCGCAATAGTCGTCTTCGCCTGCGTCTTCGGCAGCTACGCAGCGATGGGTGGCCACCTGGAAGTCCTCTGGCAGCCGTTCGAGTTCGTCATCATCCTCGGCGCGGCGATCGGGGCCTTCATCATCGGCAACACCGGGTCGGTGCTCAGGGCCGTGCCGGCCATGCTGGGCACGATCGTGAAGGGACCCAGATACCGGCAGCAATGCTACGTCGAACTGCTCGGGATGCAATATTCCCTGTACAAACTCGTGAAGCAGAAGGGCATGATGGCCCTCGAGCCGCACATCGAAAATCCGAGCGAGTCGACGCTGTTCAACGCCTTCCCGACCTTTGCGGCGAACGATCACGCGGTCGAGTTCGTCTGCGACTACATGCGGATGGTGATGCTGGGCGCCAACAACGCCTACGAGATCGAAGCGCTCATGGATGAGGAGCTGGAAACGCACCACGAGGAGCAGGAGCAGGTCGTTTCGTCCATGCAAGCGCTCGCCGACGGAACGCCGGCGCTCGGCATCGTCGCCGCCGTGCTCGGCGTGATCAAGACGATGGGCGCCATCAAAGAGCCGCCGGAGGTGCTCGGACACCTGATCGGCGGCGCGCTGGTCGGCACCTTCTTCGGCGTGTTCGTCGCCTATGGCTTTTTCGGGCCCATGGCGCAGTCGCTCAAGAGCCTGCTGAAGGCCGAATCCAAGTACTATCTGTCCCTGAAGGCGGGTCTCATCGCCCATATCAGCGGTCAGCCGCCGGTGATGTCGGTCGAATTCGCCCGCAAAGCCCTGATGAGCGACGTCCGCCCGACCTTCAACGAAGTGGAAACGGCAACCGCCGCTCTGCCCGCCTAGATCTGACGCCATCTCGAGCAGGGACACGTTGGCCATGGCCATCCAGCCGATCATCATCAAGAAGGTCAAGAAGGCCTCTCATGCGCACCACGGCGGGGCCTGGAAGATCGCCTATGCGGACTTCGTGACCGCCATGATGGCGTTTTTCCTGCTGATGTGGCTGATCAGCATGACGACGGAGGAGCAGAAGATCGGCCTGGCGGAATACTTCGCGCCGGCGGCCCTGAGCCCTCAAACCAGCGGCGCGGGTGGATTGCTGTACGGCACCGCCCTGGACACCTCCGGCAACAAGGCGGCCACGCCGCGCGAGGCCGCTTCGGGCTCGGCCGACAGTTCGGGCGACAAGGCGTCCTCGCCGCGCGACGCAGCCAGGGGCTCCGCCGAGCAGGAGGACGGAACGCGCCCGACCAGGCCCAGCGATCGCGAGGCCAGCCGTCCGGCCGTCCGCGACCAGGCCAATGCCAGTGCCGCTGCCAGCCTCCGGCAGGCGCTCCAGAAGATGCCCGACGTTGCCGAACTGTCGCGCAACATCGTGATCGAGCCCACCCGGGAGGGCGTGAACGTTTCTCTCGTCGACCAGGACGGCCGCTCCATGTTCCGCGAGGGTTCCGTCGACCCCTACGAGCGCACCCGTCGCGTGCTCGAGGCCCTCGCGCCCGCCCTGCGCCGGCTGCCCAACAACCTGTCCATCACCGGCCACACGGCTGCCACGCGCCCGGGCTCGGCGCGGACCGGCGAACCTTGGGGCCTGACCGCCGGGCGTGCGCTCGCCGTGCGCGCGATCCTGGCGGGTGCCGGGGTTCCCGACGACAACTTCACGTCCATCGTGGGACGCGCCGACACCGAGCCGGTTTTCGCCGACAATCCCTACATCGCGCCGAACCAGCGGGTCACGATCACGCTGCTGAACGCCAGCCCCTCGGCGCCCCCGAACCCGTTTCGCTGACGAGGAGGCGCCTCGCCGCCTTCGGGGGGCTCGTCGCAAACCGGGACGGAAGCGGCGTCGGTCACAGACCGGTGCGCCGCAGGTCCGCACCGCGTCCCGCGATGGGCGCCGATCGGTTCGCGGGTCGCGCGGCACCGCCGTGTTCTTCACGCATGCGCCACGCCATTAGATGAGGATGATGCAGGTCGGGAGCGCGGCGACCCGCCGTCCCCGCTCTCAGCGGGCGGGGCTGTCCGGCCGGCGGGCCGTGAGTTGGCGAAGGATGCGTCCGAGCTGTTCGGCTGAATAGGGCTTGTGGATCAGCTCGAAGCCCTCGGCGCCGTCCTGGGCCAGGACGTGGCTGTAGCCGGAGGCGAGGAGGACCGGCAGGCCGGGAAAGCGGCGGCGCACCGTCCGGGCGAGGGCCATGCCGCCCATGCCCGGCATCACCACGTCCGAGAACACGGCATCGTAGCCGCCGCCCTCGGGGCCGAGCCGGTCCAGGGCCTCCTCGGCGTTGACGGCCCAGATCGTCCGGTAGCCGAGGTCCTCCAGGATCTGGGTGGCGAAGCGCCCGACCTCCAGGTTGTCCTCGACCACCAGCACGCATTGTCCGGTCCCCATCGGGGAGCCGGCCTCGACCGGCGGGCTCTCGGGCGCCGGCGCGGCGGGCCGGGCCTCGACTTCGGGCAGGTAGAGCGTGAAGGTGGTTCCGGCCCCGACCGTCGTCTCCACGTCCACGTCGCCGCCCGACTGCTTGGCGAAGCCGAAGACCTGGCTGAGGCCGAGCCCCGTGCCCCGGCCCACCGCCTTGGTGGTGAAGAACGGCTCGAAGATGCGCTCCAGCTGCTCGGCCTCGATGCCCGACCCGGTGTCGCCGAGCGAAATCGCCGCGAAGGCGCCCCGGGCCTCGGCGTGGCCCCGGATCGGGGGCAGGCGCTGCGTCCGGTGCAGCCGCAGGCTGAGGGTGCCTTCGCCCTCCATCGCGTCGCGGGCGTTCACCGCCAGGTTGATCAGGGCCGTCTCGAACTGGCTGACATCCGCCTCGACGAAGCAGGGCTCGTCCAGGGTCTCGACCTCCACGTGGATGCGCGCGCCGGTGACGGTGTCGATCATCTCGGCGACGGCGCGCAGGCGCTCGCGCAGGTCGAACACCTCGGGCTTGAGGGCGGAGCGGCGCGCGAAGGCCAGCAGTTGGCTCGTGAGCTTGGCGGCCCGGTCGACGGTCTCGGACACCGCATCGAGGTAGCGCCGCTTGCGCGCCTCCGGCAATTCCGGGCGCCGCAGGAAATCCACCGACGACCGGATGATGGTGAGCAGGTTGTTGAAGTCGTGGGCGACGCCGCCGGTGAGCTGGCCCACCGCCTCCATCTTCTGCGATTGGCGCAGCACGTCCTGCGTCTGGGCGAGCTCGGCCTCCGCGCGCAGCCGCTCCGAGATGTCCTTGGCGAAGTGGAAGGCGCCGACGATCGCCCCGGCGTCGTCGCGCAGGGGCGAGTAGGACACCTCCCAGTACGGCCGGGCGAGGTCCGGGTCCCCGAACTCCTCGGTGACCGTGAAGATCTCGCCGGCCAGCGCCCGGGTCATGAAGCCCCGCATCACCGGGGCCTGATCCTCCGGGAAGAGATCGGGGAAGACGTCGCCGAGCCGCACCCGGCGGCCGAAGATCCGGTGGAATTCGTCGCTGTGCGCCTGGTTGAAGGCGATCAGGCGGTAGGCGGTGTCGAAGGCGCAGATCGGCTCCGCGCTCGACTGCAGGATGTCGCGCGAGAGCCGCAGCTCGGCGGTGCGCTCGGCGACCTGCCGCTCCAGGCTGTCGTTGAGCGTCTGCAGCGCCTCGGCGGCACCGCGCCGGGCGGCCTCGGCCTCGTAGCGCTCGGTGATGTCCCGCGAGATGCCCACGAGCTTGAGCGCGGCGCTGCCCTCCGGCTGGAACGGGGCGAAGCTCACCTCCCACCAGCGCGGCTCCCCCTTGGCCGTGGGGCCGAAGCCCACCACGTGGGTGGTCCGCCCGGCGGCCGCCGCGCGCACCGCCTCGCGCAGCTTCCCGCGCTCCGCCTCCGGCCAGAGGGAGGCGTATTCCCGGCCGAGCACGTCCTGCACGGACTCGAGCTGGTTCAGGACGATTCCGCGCGCGCTCATGAACTCGAGCACGCCGTCCACCGAGAGGACCTTCACGCAGTCCGGGCTCGCGGCCAGGATGCCGCTGACGAAGCTCTCGCTGCGCCGGAGGGTGTCGCCGTCCGCCAGGCGCCGATGGGCATCGAGGTGGAAGCCGATCAGGTCGGCGAACATCCGGAACATGCCCACGACCGCGGGGGTGCTGACCTGGGCCGGGCGCGGATCGAGGGCGCAGAGCGTCCCGAAGAAGCTGCCGTCCGGCAGCCGGATCGGCATCGAGACGTAGCTCTGGAAGCCGTAGCGCTCCGGCGTGGGGTGCCGGCAATAGTCCGGGTCCTCGGCCACGTGGTCGATGATCACGGCCGTGCCGCTGTCGCGGATCTCGTTGCAGAGGGTGGTGGCGATCTCCAGCTCGCTGCCCGGCCGCAGGCCGAGCCCGATCTCGTCCCGGACGCTGCAGGCCACCCAGCGGTCGCTGGTGACCCGGGCGATGGCGGCAAAGCCCATCCCGGTCGTCCGGCAGACGACGTCGAGGATGGTGGGCACGGCCGCGATGCTCTCGACGGCCAGGAGGTCGGCCGCGAACGCGGGCGCCGCCGCGGCGGGCGGGGGCGACCCGCTCATCGGCCGTCCGCCGCCTTCGGCGCGGCGCCCTCGCGGGTCACCCGGTGGTCGCGCTCGACCGGGAGGCGCGGGGCGGCCCGCGCGACCTCGCCGGCGCGGTCGTCGTGCCCGCTGGCGGCCCGCGCCCGGATGGAGCTTTCCGGTTCCTGCGTCAGGGCGATGGTGCGGGGCGGCGCGGCGGGCATCGCCCAGCCGTTCCATGGCGTGTGCCGCTTGTCAAACCTCGCCGACCGACCCGGCGCGCGGGCGGCGTCAGGCGCGGCCCGGCTTGCCGCCCGAGGCCCGCTGGTGCGAGACCCGCTGGAGGATGCGGCCCAGCTGCTCGGCCGAATACGGCTTGTGCAGCACCTCGAAGCCGTGGCGGCCGTCCTGCGCCAGGACGTGGCTGTAGCCGGAGGCGAGCACCACCGGCAGCTCGGGCAGCCGGCGCCGGAGCTCCCTGGCGAGCGCCACGCCCCCCATCCCCGGCATCACCACGTCGGAGAAGACCAGCTCGAACCCGGCGCCGTCGCTGCCGAGCCGGTCCAGCGCCTCCTCGGCATTGGCGACCCAGGTCGGCTGGTAGCCGAGATCGTCGAGGATCTGCGTGGCGAACTGGCCGACCCCGATATTGTCCTCGACCACCAGGATGCGCTGACCCCGCCCCAGCGGGGCCGGCCCCTCGCCGGGGCCGGCCTCGTCCCGCGGCGGCTCCTCCGGCAGGACCTCGGGCAGGTACAGGGTGAAGGTGGTGCCGACGCCCGGGGTGCTGTCGACGTCGACGTCGCCGCCGGACTGCTTGGCGAAGCCGAATACCTGCGACAGGCCGAGGCCGGTGCCCTTGCCCACGGCCTTCGTGGTGAAGAACGGCTCGAAGATCCGGGAGAGCTGGTCGGCGGCGATGCCGGAGCCGGTGTCCTGCAGCGCGATCGCGGCGAAGGGGCCCTTGCTGCCCCGGTGCCCGCGGATCGACGGCATGGCGCTGCCGCAGGCCAGCCGCAGGGTCAGGGTCCCTTCGCCCTCCATCGCATCGCGGGCGTTGACCGCCATGTTGATGAGCGCGGTCTCGAGCTGATTGAGATCGACCCGGACGAAGCAGGACCGGTCCGGCAGGTCCGTCACCAGGCGGATGCGCGCGCCGGTGACGGGATCGAGCATGTCGCTGATCGTGCGCAGGCGCTGCCCGACATCGATCACCTCGGCCTTCAGGGTCTGGCGCCGGGCGAAGGCGAGGAGTTGCCCGGTGAGCTTGGCGGCCCGGTCCACGGTGTCGGAGACGGCATCGAGGTAGCGCCGCTTGCGCTCGTCCGGCAATTCGGGGCGGCGCAGGAAATCCACCGACGACCGGATGATCGTCAGCAGGTTGTTGAAGTCGTGGGCGACCCCGCCGGTGAGCTGGCCCACCGCCTCCATCTTCTGCGATTGGCGCAGGGCCTCCTGCGCCACCGCGAGCTCGGCCTCGCGCGCCTTCGCGAGGCTCAGGTCGCGTCCGACGGCGATGAAGTTGCGGCCGCCGGGCTCGGGCGTCACCGTCCATTCGATCGGCTTCCACCCCGCCGCGCGGGTGGCGATCCGGTTCTCGAACCGGGCCGGCAGGCCGGTCTCGCCCATGCGGGCGAGGGCGGCCAGCGTCCGGTCCATGTCGTCGGGATGCATGAAGGTCGCGTAGGGGCGCGACAGGAGCTCGGTCTCGGACCAGCCGAGCACCTGGGTCCAGGCGGGGCTGACCGCCGACATCATGCCTTCGTAGTCGGCGCGGGCCAGCATGTCGGCCGACAGGTTCCAGAGACGGTCGCGCTCGCCCGAGCGGTCCGCGACCTGCTGCTCGAGGGTCGCGTTCAGGCGCCGCAGGCGGGTCTCGGCCTCATCGCGCCGCTGCTGCGCGCGGACGCCCGCCGTCGTCTCGAACGCGATGTTGAGGAACCCCGGCGTCGCCGCCCCGTCGCGCAGGGGGCTGTAGGCGAAGGTCCAGTAGGTGTCCTCCGCATAGCCCCTGCGTGTCATGACGAGGTGCATGTCGGTCCGCTGGACGTGCCCCCCCGCCAGGGCCCGCGCGACGAAGGGTTCGATGTCGTTCCAGACGTCGTGCCACACCTCCTTCAGCGGTCGACCGAGTGCCGCCGGATGCCGGGACGCGAGAAAGTCCACGTAGGCCCGATTGTAGATCAGGGTCAGGTCCGGCCCCCAGGCGGCGCACATGGCGAGCGGGGAGGCCATCATCATCTCGTAGATGGCCGTGAGACCGGCGGACCAGGCCTCGCGAGGCCCGAGGGGCGTGGCCGACCAGTCGAACGAACCGATCGATCGGTCCATGACCGCGCCGGCCGGCGCATCGGCCGGGGACGGAGCGCGCGAACCGCTCATGCGACCAGGAATCCTTCCGTCGCCTCCATGGGGCGTCCGGTCCTCGGGGCGGTCCGATGTCGAGGGACGTCCCCTTCACGCGCGTCGAGGCGGCACGGGCCTCCACGCACGACCGCGCCGAGGGTGCCGTCGCGCCCGAAGGCCAGCATCCGTTCGGCGACGGCATGCCGCACGGGACGGAGCTGCCGTTCGGGACGGAGCGAGATCGACGCGGCGTTGCGTACGGTCATGGACGCCTGATGGCGCGTCTTTCCGGAGATGACAAGCGACCGATCGGTCGCAGCGGCGGGGTCGCGGACGACCGGGTTTCCCGCGACGACCCGCCTCCGGGGTCACCGCCCGAGAGCGCCCGACCGAGAGGCCGGCGAAAGCTGCGGCGCGGGCCCTCTCCCTAGCCCGCCGCTCCGGCGAGGAGCCTGCGCAACTGCCCCCGCAGCGGCGCCGCGTCGGCGAAGACGAGGGTCACGGGCAGGGTCGCGACGCGGTCGGCGAAGCGCGGGCTGAGGCGGACGTGGTCCTTCTCGGTGGTGATCGGCGCGGCGCCGAGGCGGGCCGCCTCGGCCGCGAGGGCGGCCTCGTCGGCGGCGGTGTAGGGGTGGTGGTCCGGGAAGGCGCGGCGGCCGGCGAGGGTGGCGCCGGCCTCCTCGAGGCTGGCGAAGAACTTCTCGGGGCGGCCGATGCCCGCGAAGGCGAGGACGCGGCGGCCCGTCAGGTCGGCGCCGGGGACCAGGCGGGCGCGGTGGACGGGCAGGCCGCGCGCGCCCGCCTCCTCGGCCACGGGCCCGCCGCGCGGGCCTTCGCCGATCAGCACCAGGCCGTGGATGTGGGGCCATTGCCGGGCGAGGGGCACCCGCAGGGGGCCGGCCGGGAAGGGCAGCCCGTTGCCGATTCCGGCGCCGGCATCGACCACGGCCAGCGACAGCGTCTTGGCGAGGCTCGGGTTCTGCAGGCCGTCATCCATGACGATGACGTCCGCGCCGTCGCGATGGCAGAGCGCGGCGCCGGCCAGGCGGTCGCGGGCGAGGACCGTCGGGGCGGCCCGCGCCAGCAGCCGCGGCTCGTCGCCGGTCTCGGCTGCGGACTGGCGCGCCGGGTCGACCCGCACCGGCCCGGCGAGGCGCCCGCCATAGCCCCGGGTGAGGAAGGCCGGCTTCGCCCCGAGGTCCCGCAGCAGGGCGGCGAGCGCCAGGGCGGTGGGAGTCTTGCCGGCCCCGCCCAGGGTGAAGTTGCCGATACAGAGGACGGGGCAGGGGGGCGCGGCGCCGGGGCGGTCCATGCGCGCGGCGGTGTGCCGGCCGTAGAG
>NZ_JBYSXL010000026.1:0-55633 GCF_058782155.1 Methylobacterium sp. FW306-05-D | reverse complement strand
GCGGGGCACCGGGGAGGCTCCTTGTGAACGCAGATCAATATGCATTAGCTGCACCTTTATGTCAATATCGCCATTGAAAATGACTATGCTGCGTATTAGTCTGCGTTAGCTATTTTATCCTGTGGACACGCCCATGCCCTGGTTGACTGCTCCCCCGTTGGATTTCGAAGACCTGCCCTGGCGCCTGGTCGGCGAGCGCCAGCGCTACGGGAACGCCCGCCTACTCCACGTCCTCGACGCCATCCCGCAGACGTTCCAGGACGCCTATCGCGGGGCGCGCGCCGAGATGATCGGCGCCGGCTACAGCTGGACGGACAAGGCGAACGCCCGCTCGCCGGACGGCACGCTCCTGCCGTGCTGGTGGACGAGCGAGGCCGAGGTCGACGTGCCCGCGCTCAGGGCCGCCGTCGACGCGGCGTTGGCCAAGGCGGGCGCCCGGCGCGGGGCGGCCGACCGGCGGGCCGAACAGCGGGCCGAGGCCGACGAGGTTCTGACGGCACCGATTCGCCAGCGTTTGCAGGACCTCGTGGCGAAGCGGCTGTGGTCTCTGGGGAAGGAGCTGGCATCCGCGCGTGAGCTGATGACGGCGACGTCCTGGACAGCGTACGGCGGGCGGATTGCCGAGCGGTGGCTGGAGGCCGCTGAGGCCAACAGGGTGCGTGCAGAGGCGCGCCTCGCCCGCCCGGCCATGCCGCACTGGCTCGCCCGCGCCCAGGACCCGGCCGTCCGGGCCGCCGTCCACGAGGGCCTGAAGTACCTGGCCGAGCTCGACGAGGACTGGGCGTCCGAGGAGAACGGGCGCGGCTATTCGCAGGCGACCTCCTGGACCGGGCACGCCTTGGCCGAGCGCGACGGCCTCAGCGAGCTGGAGGCCGCGCACGGCCTCCAGCTGCTGCACGGGCATCGGCGGCAGCTGCCGCCCTACCTCGCCTACCGCGCCCTCGGCATCGCGTCGGCGACGAGCCGGGAGGCCCCGGCTGGTGGGTTGCTGCCCGCGGCGTGAAGCTCCCCCCGTCACCCTCAGATCGAAGGACCTGCCCCGTGCGCATCCTCTACGCCCTGCTCGCCGCCCTCGCCGCCGCCCTGTCGGCCCCCTTCCGGATGTTGGGTTTCGGGGGCCCGCCCAACCCGGCGGCGGTGATGGCCGCGGCGGCGCTCGCCGATCGGGATGGGGACGACGAGGCCCCGATCGACGACGGCCAGTACGTCCTCGGCCTGCTCATCCGCGAGCACGCCCGGCGCCGGGTCGTCGGCACGAAGCCCAGCGACGAGGCGATCCCCGCCCTGCCGCCGCTCATCGCCGCGTGGCTCGACAGGCTGACGCGCGAGCAACTTTTCGCGGCGTGGCGCGCGCCGGCGCGGATCCTGGAGCAGCATGTCCTTGGCGGTCCCGAAGGCCGCATGCGGTGCGAGCTCGGCCTCGTCACGCCCGCGGCGATCGTTGCGCTCCCGATCCAGACGGCGGCGGGCAAGGACGGCGCGGCCGGCAAGGGCGGATCGTCCTCGGGCGGCAACAGGAACAAGCCGGCGGCTGAGGCGGCGGCGCCCGCGCAGGAGATGGACCTCGTCGACAAGCTGGCCTTGGCAGGCCTCACGATGGAGGAGTGCTACGCGAGCGCCCCGGCTGGCCCCCGCCGCTGACGCCTCGGACCCTGCCGACGACCGAGCCCGCCGGATCGCCCCGGCGGGCTTTACTGTGCCCGGATGCGGCCGTCGCGGACGGCCTCGACGAGGCGAGCGAGGTTCGCCTCGGCCCGGTCGGCACGGGCGCGCTCGCCGTCGACGGCGCGCTCCAGGGTGGCGACCTCGGCGCGCGCGGCGGCGGTCTCGGCCTGCGCGGCAGCGAGTAGCCGGCGGACGCGGTGGAGCTCCCGGGCGACGGCCTCGACGGCGCCGAGGTCGGCGAGGTCGCGCTGGCGCTGGAACTCGCGCAGGCCGTCGAAGGCCCCCGCCACGGCGGAGTGCCCGAGGGCGAGGCCCTGCGCGACGCGGAAGGAGCTGTCGACGGTGAAGGAACGGGTCTCGTGGGACATCGGCTTCTCTCCGGGCGGGGCGATCTCACGACTCAATTCGCGCCTGGCCGGGACTCCCCGTCAACCCGAAGTCGAAGGGATCCACACGGCATGGTGAACGATCCGTTTCCGGGGGTGCTGCAGCACGCGTCCTGAGTGATTGCGGATTTCGCTCTTGATGAATCGCCGATGTGGAAAACTGAAACGCCCAAAAATATGCTGAGGAAATGCTGCGCTCAGCACGAGGTGCGCACGAGGGCGTGCCGAGAGGGTGTCGAGGGCGTGACATGTCATGGTGCCTTGCACCTCGTCACGGCATCATCCGCCCATGAGCACTCCCCGCCCCTCATTCTCGGCCGCCCGTGCACGCGAGGCCAACCGCGCCGCCAAGGCTGCCTCCCGCGCCCGGGCAGCGGAGGCGGGCGCGCCGGATCCGGCGACGCTCGACCGCGCGATCGCCGACGGGCTGGCGGTCGTCATTGCAGGCGCTCCCAAGGGGTACCGCCTCGCGAGCCCGATCGACGCGGGTGCGGTCATCCTAGCGGCGGCGGCCGCGCTCAAGGCACGCACAAAGCGGGGCCTAGCAGCCGGGAAGAACCCCGTCATCTACCGCCGGGAGGCCGTCTCAGCGGCCCTGGCGGCCCGTCTCGGGCTGGATCCCTGAAGCCTGAAAGTTCGCAATTTCCGCGTTACACTGGATAGGAGTAACGGGGGGAGGAGATGAGCTGGTCGAAAGCACTCGACTGACGCGTCGCCTCTTCGCGGCACCTTCCTCTACGCTGGAGAAGCTGCCGGTCGGGGCGTGTCCCGATCTAGTGGTCCGAACCTGACGCTTGGTACCCACCTGCGAAGTCGCAACTGGTGGGAAGCGGACCCTGACCCTTCGCCCTGAAGCGGACGTTCCGCCTCCGACCCAACTAGGTCATAGGAGCAATCTAACGGCGGCCTCGAAAGCAGACGTTGCAGCCGGACGCGCGCTGCGAACGCATGCTCTCGGATTCCCGCTTCCCGCGCTCGTGAGGCCGCCCGTTCAATCCACAGTCTGCATCTGGACGACGCCGCCGAGTTCACCGGGCTTGCCCGAGACCACCACGAGGTAGCGCCGGCTCGCGCCGGCATCCGTGCGGGTGATCTGGCGGATCGGGCCGATGGCGTTGACGATGGCCGCGCCGGCCGGGTTGGTCATGAAGGCGGCGAGCGGCTCCAGGCCGGCGGCCCCCTTCGGATCGGCGGCGAGCGCCAGGACGAACGGCGTCTTCGGCGCCAGTCCCGTGACCGCGGCCTGCAGGGTCTGCAGCACGCCCTGGTCGAACAGGGTCACCTGCGTCGCCGGCTTGCCATCGGTGCCTGCGAGCGTCAGCGCGCTGGTCTTGCCGGCTGCGCCCAGCGGCTGGAGGTTCTGCTTTCCGTCCCCCTCCGGCACGGCGTTCGGGACGTAGGCCACGCCCTGCGGCCCCTGGCCGATCGGAACCTCGGCGATCACGGTGTTCGATGCGGTGTCGATCACCGCCGCCTTGTCGGCGTTCTCTAGGCCGACATAGACGCGGCTGCCGTCGCCCGAGGGCCAGAGCCCGTGCGGCAGGGCGCCGGTCGGGATGGTGGCGACCTGGGTGAAGTCGTCGGTGCGGAACACCTTGACCTGGTTCAGGCCGCCGATCGTCACGTAGGCGAACTGGCCGGCCTTGGTCGAGACGATGTTGACGTGGTTGGTGATCGGCCCGGTCTCGATGGTCTTCAGCGGCGCGAAGGGCGGCGTCGCAGAGAACACCTGGGTCCGGCCGACATCCTTGAGGGTCAACCACACCTGCTTGCCGTCCGGTGTCGCGGCGATGTCGGGGCAGAACGGGCTCTCCTGCTTCACGCGCCCGACGATGGTGTGGGTCTTCGTGTCGATCACCACCGTCTCGGGGCTGAAGCTGGAGCAGACATAGCCGTAGGCGCCGTCCGGCGAGAAGATCGTCATGCCGGGCCCGTTCGGCACGGTGATCCGGCGCGTCTCCTTGGCGGTCGCGGCATCGAGTACGGCGATGTAGTCCTCGCCGCGCACGCTCACCCAGGCCTCCCGGCCGTCCGGCGTGAAGAAGGCCTCGTGCGGCGCGCGGCCGACATAGGCCGTGTGGCGGACCGTGTTGGTCGCCGTGTCGATGAAGCTCACGGAGTTCGAACCGATCGAGACCGCGAGCAGCGTCCTGTGGTCGGGCGAGAAGCCCATGCCGTGGACGAGGAGCTGGCCGCGATAGAGCGGGCTCAGGTTCATCGGCGTCGGGTCGCCGAGCCGGATCACGCCGAGCAGGACGTTGGCGGCGGGATCGACCACCGAGACCGTGTTGGAGAACTGGTCCGAGGTGTAGAACCGGTCCCTGCCGCTGACCGGCACGTCCGGTGCGGAGGCTGCGCCCGGGGCCTGCCCGGCGAGAGCCGAGCCGGAGAGCAGCGCGAGCGCGAGGAGGGTGAGGGCGGTCTTCATCGGCAGATCTCCGAAGGCATCTCGGCGGCAGGGGCCGTGCCATGGTGGTGAAGGTGGGCGGCTGCGGCGGACGAATCCGGCGCGGGAGGGAGATCGGCGAGCGCCCGGCGCATCACCGCGATCTCCTGGCCCTGTTCGACGATGATCCCCTGCGCGAGGCGGCGCAGGACCGGATCCTTGCCGTAGAGCAGCTCCGCCTGGGCCATCGCGATCGCGCCCTCGTGGTGCGGGATCATCATCGCGGCGAAGTCGCGGTCCGGATCGCCCGAGGGCGGGACCATCATGTCGGCATGCATCCGCGTCATCGACTGCGCCATCACCGCGTCGAAGGACGCGGAGACGACGGCCGGCGGCTCGGCAGCGGCCAGCGTCGGGGGCATCATCATCCGGCCGCCGACGAGGCCGCCGGCCATCACGGCGGCCGTGAGCGCAAATCCCAATGCTCCGCGCATGAGCCGTCCTCCCTGTTCGTTGTCGAGGGGAGAGATGCCGGGGAAACGGTTTTATTCCCTGGCCGGGGACGAATTCGCGGCCCTGCCGATGTGATCGATCTTTTCCAAATGTCAGTGGAATAGACGCGCCCGTTCGGCATCTCTCCCAATGCGGTCATGGTCGACCGCCGGAGACCTCACTCATGCGCACCATGCTGATCCGCGCCGCCTTTGCGGCCTTCGCCTTCTCCGCCGTCGCCGCCCAGGCCGCTGCGCCTGCGATGACGGCCGAGACTGCCAAGGGGCCGGCGCTCGTCGATGCCAAGAGCATGACCCTCTACACCTTCGACAAGGACATGGGCGGCAAGTCGATGTGCAACGGCCCCTGCGCCGCCAACTGGCCCGCCCTGATGGCGGCGCCCGGCTCGGCTGCTAGTGGCGACTGGACGATGGTGACGCGGGACGACGGCACGATGCAGTGGGCCTATAAGGGCAAGCCGCTCTACACCTTCGCCAAGGATACGAAGCCCGGCGACATCACCGGCGACGGATTCCTCAACGGTGCATGGCACATCGCCAAGCCCTGATCGGTAAAGCCTCGTGGACGAGATCGCTGCCCTCATCGAACCGCAGATCCCAGCGTTGCGGCGCTACGCCGTCGCGCTGTTACGGGACCGCGAAGCGGCGGACGACCTCGTCCAGGACACTTTGGAGCGGGCGTTGTCCGGCTGGTCCGGACGCCGCCGCGACGGCGACCTGCGGGCCTGGCTGTTCACGATCGAGCGCAACCTGTTCCTCGGCACTGTTCGACGCCGGGGCCGGCGCGGCGTCGATCTCGGCGCGGAGGCTTTGGAGCAGGTGCCTGATCCGGGTGCCGACCCCGAGACCGCTATGGGAGCCCGTGACGTGCTCACCGGGCTCGATGCGCTGCCCGAGGAGCAGCGCTCGGTGCTGCTGCTCGTCGCGGTTGAGGATCTGTCTTATGCGGAAGCGGCCCAGGTGCTCGGAGTACCGCTCGGCACGGTGATGTCGCGGTTAAGCCGAGCCCGGGAGCGGATGCGAAGTTTTCTGGAAACGGGCCGAACCGGCTTGTTGAGGAGGGTAAAATGAGCGGGGATCCGCGCCCGGTCGGCGAGGACGACCTGCACGGCCTGATCGACGGTCGTCTGGAACCGGAGCGGCAGGCGCTGGTCGAGGCATGGCTCAGGGGAAATCCCGCGCGGGCGGCCGAGGTCTCGGCGGATCGCGCCTTGCGCGAGCGCTTGCGTGCCCGCCTCGCGCCGATCGCCGAGGAGGCGATCCCGGCGCGGCTCAGGGTCGCCAATATCCGCTCGCGACATCGCCCGATAACCGGGCGCTGGCTTCCGGTCGCGGCTGCGGCCGTGCTCTGCCTCGCGGTCGGCGGTGCCGCCGGCTGGTTCGGCCATGCCGTGCGGCAGGTACCCACGGTCACGCTCGCGCGAACCGAGCCGGCGACCGACGACGCAGTGGCGGCCTTCCGCACCTACGTGGTCGAGGCGGTGCATCCGGTGGAGGTGCGCGCCGACGAGAAGCCGCACCTCGTGACGTGGCTCTCGAAGCGCCTCGGCCGGGCGGTGACCACCCCCGACCTCACGGCCTACGGCTTCCGCCTGATGGGCGGCCGGCTGCTGCCGGCGGGTTCCGAATCCGCCGCGATGATGATGTACGATGACGATCACGGCACCCGGCTGACGCTCTACAGCCGCGTGGGCGATGCGGATGGCCGCACGGTGTTCCGCTTCGCCCGCGAGGGCGATGTCGCTGCCTTCTCCTGGGTCGATGGCGGCATGTCCTACGTCGTGACGGGTCGCACCGACGAGGCGCGGCTGTTGACCGTCGCGCAGGCGGTTGACGCGCAGGTCCGTGGATTGCCGGTTCCGCCGCGGCAACCATGACCCTCGACCAACTCCGCATCTTCGTGGCCGTGGCGGAGCGGCAGCACGTGACCCGGGCTGCAGAGGCGCTGAACCTCGTCCAGTCGGCAGTCAGCACGGCGATCGCCAACATCGAGGGGCGGCACGCCACCAAGCTGTTTCACCGGGTCGGCCGCGGGATCGAGCTGACCGAGGCGGGACGCGTGTTCCTCGTCGAGGCCCGCGCCGTACTCGCCCGGGCCGAGGCCGCCGAACTGGTGCTCGCCGACCTCAGTGGCATGCGACGCGGGACGCTGGCCCTCTATGCCAGCCAGACCATCGCCAGCGACTGGCTGCCGCGCCACCTCGTCGCCTTCCGCCGGGCCTACCCTGAGATCGCCATCCGGTTGGCGGTGGGCAACACCACCGACGCCGCCGACGCGGTGCGCGCGGGGCAGGCCGAACTCGGCTTTGTCGAGGGGGCGCTGGACGACCCGACGCTCGCGAGCACGACCATCGCGCAGGACCAACTGGTCCTCGTGGTCGCCCCTGGCCATGCCTTCGCCGAGGCGACCCACCTCGAACCCGAAAACCTCGCCGGGGTCGATTGGGTGCTGCGCGAGGCGGGATCGGGAACCCGCTCGGCCTTCGAGGCGGCCCTGGGTGCGGCCGGCCTCGCAGCCGCCCAGCTTCGGGTCACGCTCGAACTGCCCTCTAACGAGGCGGTCCGCGCCGCCGTCGAGGCCGGGGGCGGGGCCGCCGTCCTGTCCGAGACCGTGGTCGCCGCCGCGCTTCGGGCCGGGACCCTGGTCCGGGCGGCGTTCGACTTACCGAGCCGGCCGTTCCGGGTGCTGCGCCACAAGGAGCGCTACCGCAGCCGGGCCGCCGACGCGCTTCTCGACCTGATCGCGACAGCGAATGCCGGATGAGCGAGCTCGCGAAACCCGTGCCCCCCGACGATCCCCGGGTGAGACTCGCCGAGGATCGGACGGTTCTAGCGGCCGAACGCACCTTCGTGGCGTGGCTTCGCACCGGGCTCGCGTTCCTAGGCGTCGGCCTCGCCGCGCAGCGCTTCCTGCGGGAGGTGCTCGCGGTCTGGCCGCTGAAGGTATTGTCGCTGACGCTGATCGGCTGCGCGCTCGCCTCATTCGCCGGCGCCGTGTGGCGGGACCGGGCGATCCGGGCACGGCTCGCCCATTCCGAGATCCCGATGATGCCGCGCCTCCTCACCGTCGGGATTGCGGCCCTGCTCATCGCGATCTCCGGCCTCGCGGCCACCGCCCTGCTCTGGGCGTGAGGGTCAGGCCACCGTCACTCGCACCCGGTGCCAGGCGGCGCTGAGGTAACCCTTGTAGTTCCAGGTGTCGTCGGGGGCGGCCGGCTGGGTCTGGCCGGCGGAATCCCAGGCCCGCACCGCGAGCTCGTGCTCGCCCGCGGTCAGTTCGCGCTCGATCTCCCAGAACGTCCAGGCGTAGGGCGCGTCGGCATCGCGCTTGATCCGGGCTTGCGCCCAGCTGCGGCCGCCATCCGTCGAGACGTCGACGCGGGCGACCGCGCGGTCGCTGGCGATGGCGTAGCCGCGGATCGCGTGCCGGCCGGCCTTCAACGCAGCGCCGCGGGCGGGCTCGCAGATCGCGCTGTTCAACGGCATCGCCTCGATGGTGATGCCGTGGGCCGGGTCGGCGGTCTCGGCCGTCACGTCGGGCGGAAACAGCTTGTAGTCGTCGGCCTGCATCGGGTTGTCGGAGGGCCGGTCCTGCACCGTGATCCGGGCGAGCCATTTCGGGCTGCGGATGCCGGCAAAGCCCGGCACCACCACGCGTAACGGATGGCCGTGCTCGGGGGCGAGAGGCTCGCCGTTCATCGCGAAGGCAAGCAGCGTCTCGGGCGCCAGCGCCTTGGCGAGCGGGATCGAGGCGCCGAAGCGCGTGTCCGTGTCCGCGATCCGGTCGTGGCTCTCGAAGGCGACGTGGCGCTCATCATCCGCTTTGATGCCGGCCGCGCGCAGCACGTCGGCGAGCCGCACGCCGGTCCATTCCGCATTACCGATGGCGCCGGGCGCCCACGGGTCGCCGGAGACCGGGGCCACCGCCAGCATGTCGGCCCGGCGGTTGCCGGCGCATTGCATCACCGCCGTCACGGTGACGGGCGCGAAGCGTTCTTTGAGATCGGCGAGGGAGAGGTCGAGGGGCGTCGCGACCATCCCGTCGACGGTCAGGCGGTAGCCGTCGGCGTCGAGGTCCGGGATGTCGCCGTGGCTGCGGACGTAGAAGTCGGCTTGATCAGTCAGGAAGGCGGCCCGCAGGCGATCGAGCGGCGGCTCGGCGTTGTAGGGCGTCTTTCCGTGGACGATGAGGCGGTCCTTGCGCTGGAACAGGCCGAGCATGGGGTCTTTGTCCTGCGTTCGCGACGTGTCGAGATCGAGAACGCGCCCGGCGCCGAAAGGCACCCCCCCCCCCCCCCCCCCCGCGACGCTTCACGGCTTCATCGTCGAAACCACCGCGTTCTTCGCGCGGTCGACCACGGCCACGCTGAGGTCGCGGTTGAGGACGTACGCGTGGGCGTTGTCACTGGAGAATGCGATCGCCTGGCGCGGCTCGTTCAGCCCGGTCACCGTGGCGACGACCTTGAGCGTGTCGGTGTCGATCACCGAGAGCGAGTTGTCCTTGAGGTTGCCCGAATAGACGAAGCGCCCGTCCGGGGTCAGCGCGGCACCGTAGGGGTCCTTGCCCACCGCGACTTCTGACGTGACCTTGCGGGCGGCGACATCGACCACACTGACGGTGTTGCGGCCGCTGTTGGCGGCAAACAGCGTCTTGCCGTCCTTGGTGATCGAGATGGCGCGCAGCTTGTCGAACCCGGCGATCTCGCTGGTGATCTTGTTGGTGGCGGTGTCGACCAACGTGATCTTGTCGCCGAGGAAGTTCGTCACGAACACGGTCTTGCCGTCCGGCGACAGCTTCACGCCTTGGCGCGGCTGCGCAAAGCCGGGGATCACGGCGACTGCGAGCATGGTCTTGGTGTCGAACACGGTCAGCGTGCTCGCGGCCTCGTTGTTGACGTAGAGCTTTGTCCCGTCGGCCGAGAGCACCGTGCCGAACGCACCGGGGCCCGCGGCAAGAACGCCGGCTTCTTTGCCGGTGCCGGTCTCGTAGACCGTGATCCGGCCCGTGCCGCTGTCGGAGACGTAGAAGCGGGCGCCGTCCGGCGCGAACACGATGTTGCGCGGCGTGACGAAGCCGTCGAGGCGGCGGAGCACCGTGCCCTTGGCGACGTCGTAGACGATGACGGCGCTCTCCTCGCTGTTCGACACCGCGGCGACCGTGCCGGCGGCGTTCAGGGCGAGCGCGTTGTTCTTGATTGCGCCGTCGAAGCCGGCGGCGAATCCAGGTTGGTTCTGGGTGAGGAGCAAGGCAGCTCCGGCGAGGAGGGCGCGGAGGCTGGTACGGACGTGGGTCATGAAGCGTGTCTCTCGGGCATGCGCCCTCGTTCGACGGCCTGGGGCCGGCCGTGCGGGCGAGTTCGAAATCGGATTGCGTCGTGCGGGACCGGTCAGGCCGTGCATCGCCTTAGGGAGATGCCAGCGAGGGCGGTCTATTCCCCGAGGCCGGCGAAAAAAGCACGGCGGCCTCGGGATTCGAGGGTTCAGGGCGTGGGCTTCAACGCCGTGAGGTAATCGACGATGGTCTGCACATCGGCCTGATCGACCGGCGCTTTGTAGACGTGGACCATCTTGTTCACGGTCTCGGTCCACTGCGCCTTCGTGAGCTTGGGCTGGGTCAGCACCATCCCGGCCGAGTGGCAGGCGAGGCAATTGTTATTGACCGCCTCGGCTCCCGGCCCGTCCGGAAAGATCCGGTCGGACGTCGGAAATTCGATCGATTGCGAACTGAAGCGCATCGGCTCGGGAGCAGGCGCCGCGAGCGCCACCAGGGGAGACAGGATGAGCGCGGCGATGAGGGCCGCAGGGCGAATTGTGTTCATGGCTGTTCTCCTCAAGCGGCCTGGAAGGACACGGTCTCGATGCCGTTCTGCATGAAGCCGTTGGCGTTCCAGACTCGGTCCATGCCTTGCGCGACGCCCTTGGTATTGGTGCAGCGGACCCTGACCGTGTGGGTCCCGGCGGCCAGCGCCGGCAGGCTGCCGTCGAAGCGGCGGAAGCTGTAGGGGCCCTCGTCGGCACCGAGTTGCGCCGGGAACCACGTCGCCCCGCCGTCGCCGGAGAACTCGACCGCCTTCACCCCACAATCGCCGCCGAACGCGATGCCGCGGATGGCCACCGGCGTTCCGGCCGCCACCTTGGCGCCGTCGGTCAGGTTGGTGACGAACGAGCGCGGCACCATCCTGTTAATCGGCACTGTCTTGAACCCTGTCTGCCCGGGCTTGATGTTAGCACCCGGCACGTCGGGAATACGGTAGGCGGTCTTCATCCAATATTGTTCGTCGGGCTTGTCCAGCACCTCGATGTCGGACAGCATCTTGACCCAGTAGGTTGAGTACCAGCCCGGCACCACGAGCCGGAGCGGGAAACCGTTGAGCAGCGGGAGCTGCTCGCCGTTCATCGCGTAGGCGATCATCACCTCACCATTGTTGGCGTGGTCGAGATCGAGGGACTTCTTGAAGTCCGGCGCGTCGTCGACCACGGGCTCGTCGAGGCCGTTGAAGCGCACCTGCACGGCACCGGCCTTCACCCCGGCCTTTTCGAGCACGTCCTTGAGGCGCACCCCGGTCCAGCGGGCGTTGCCCATTGAGCCGTTGGCCCATTGCGCGCCGGGCACCCGCGGCTCGAACAGCCCGCGTGAATTGCCCGAGCACTGGTTGACCGCGGCGATCTCGAAGCGCGGCAGGCCGGCGATGGCATCGAGGGAGAGCGAGAGTTCCTTCTCCACATGGCCGTGGACCTTGAGCCGGAAGGTGCCGGCATCGACCTCGGTCGGGATCGAGGCCCAGTGCCAGCGCACGTAGAAGCGGTCGTTGGGGGTGAACACGCCCGCGTCGAACACCGAGAACGGCGTCTCCAGCAGCGGCGGATGGGTGCGCTGGAGGATCATCTCGCCCTTGCCCGGAAAGGCGGTGGTCAGCGCCCGCTCGTCCGGGCCGCCGGGCAGCGGCAGCTTCACCGAGCCCGCGGCCCAGGCCGGCAACGCGGCGCCGAGGCTGCCGAGCCCGAGTCCACCCAGGACGAGGCGGCGGTTCGTCGGTCTGTCCAATCCGTGCATGGTCTCTCCCCTTGAAGAATGTCGGCGTCGATGCGTTCGAGCGCATCGGGCCTCGTGGCGATTCCTCGCGACAAGGGAGATGCTACGGAAAGCGATTTATTCCCTCCAACGGTCTTTCGCGATGCGAACGATCTCCCGGTGCGATGATTCGAGAATTTTCAATCTCCCGCTTAATCCGGATTTCTTCGGGGCATCGCGCCGGATGAAAACCTGGATCGGTGGTGGAGCCGGATCCACACCCGGATCAGACAAGGCCCAGCACGTGGATCAGGCCGAGGCTGACGGCGCCGAGCGCGAGGAGCGAGGCGACTACCGCCAGCGTCACCCGCGCCCCGGCCTTGGCGACGCTGCGCACGTCGACCCCGAGGCCGAGCGCCGCCATCGAGACCACGGTCAGCACGTTGGCGGTCTCCGACATCGGCGCGAGCGCGACCTGCGGGATCAGCCCGGCCGAGCGAAGTCCCGCGAGCGCGAGGAATGCGAGGATGAACCACGGCACCAGGCGGTGGATCGCGAGGCTGGCGCGGGCCGGGCGGTCGCCGGCTGTGACGCCGGGGGCGGCCTCGTCGGTCTTCTCGCCCAGCCGGCTCGCGCCGAGCGAGAGCACCAGGACGACCGGGCCGAGCATCAGCACCCGGACGAGCTTCACCAGGGTTCCGACCTGGACGCTGAGTGCCGCGACCGGCGCGGTGGCGGCGAGAACCTGCGGAACAGCGTAGACGGTGAGGCCGGCGAGCACCCCGTACTGCATCGGCGAGAGACCGAGCAGGGGCACCAGTAGCGGCAGCCCGAGCACCACCAGCACGCCTAGAACCGCGGTGAAGGCGATGGAGGCGGCGACGTCCTCGCCGTCGGCACCAATCACCGGCGCCGTGGCGGCGATGGCCGAGTTGCCGCAGATCGAGTTACCGCAGGCGACGAGGATCGCCATGCGCGGGTGCAGCCCGAGCGCCCGACCGATGCCGTAACTCGACAGGATCGCCACCGTGACGACGCCCGCGATGCCGAAGAGCAGACCCGGACCGGCCGCCAAGATCGTCGCGAGGCTGAGCGAGGCCCCGAGAAGAACAACCGCGATCTCCAGTACGGTCTTGGCCCCGAAGGCGATGCCGGGAAAGAAACGTTGCGACGGGGTCCAGGCCGTGCGGATCGCGCTGCCGAGCAGGATCGCCAGCACCAGGGCTTCGAGCCAGGCGCGACCGAACAGATGCGCCTCGACGGCCTCGAAGCCGACCGCTGCGGCGGTGACCGCCACGCAGAGGCCCAGTCCCGGAAGGATGGCTTTCGTGCCGGCCAAGGCGCCCATCGATCGAGGGTGGGAGAAAAGTCTGGGCATGGACATGGATGGCTCCGATGTGATGCCAGAGAATCCCATGTCCCTTTCATTCACTCCAACGGAATGATCAGATGTTTCCCATCAACGGAATAGATGAAAAGGGGCCCCTTCGCGGCTTGCGGAGATCCATTCTGGGGGGCCGACAAGCGCATTCACCCGTCAATCCAGCGTGCCTTGATCGTCGTGTCCGCGGCAAACTCATAGATCCTGACGGAGCCCGTCGCGAGTTCGAGGTGCTCGACCTCCGCCGGGTTGAGGTCTTCGAGCGCCATCACAAGCGCCCGCAGGCAATTACCGTGGGCGACGACCAGCACGTCCCCGCCCATGACCGCCGGTAGGATGGATCGGAGGTAGCAGGGCACGATGCGCGCGACAGTGTCGCGCAGGCTCTCACCATTCGGCGGCGCATCAGCGTAGGAGCGGCGCCAGGTCTCAATCCGCACCGCCCCCCAGCGCGCATCGGCGGTGGTCTTGTCGAGCCCGCTGAGGTCGCCGTAGTCTCGCTCGTCGAGCGCGGCGAAGCGTTGGGGGATTAATCCGGGTTGCCCGAGCGCATCGAGGATAAGCCGGCCGCTCACGACGGCCCGCGTCAGCGTCGAGGTGAAGGCAACAGAAAAGCGCCAGCGGCGCTCGGCCAAACGCCGGCCGGCTGCCTCGGCTTCCATCCGGCCCTGCTCGGTCAAGGGCGAGTCCAGCAATCCCGTGAACAGGCCGGATCGGTTGGCTACGCTCTGGCCATGCCGGACCAGCACGAGACGTCGCGTGACCGGGGCTTTGCAATCGTGAATCACGCTGTCTCCCGAGGCAGAGCACTTTCGCGCCGGTGGCATCGCCTCTGATGAAGTCGGCATCCGGCTTTAACAAAATTCGACCCTGAGATGAGTTGGACCGACCGTCCGGAGACGGTGATTCATCCTTGGTCCGCTTTAGAACGTCTTGCGACTGAAAGCAGCCAAGCTGCTTGCCACCCTTCTCGGACGTTCACGGATGAGTACCAAGCGTCAGGTTCCGACCACTAGTACGACTGTGTCACGAAGCCCATAACAGACTGCAGAACCTGCGTTTTTCTCTCGCTGCCGCGCCGAGAAAGAGTGAGCAATATCAGGAACATAGAAAATTTTGTGACACAGCAGTACTAGGTGCCCGGCCCTCAACTCGGTCTAGCCGTGGGAATCCTTTATCCCCTCGCGGTAGCTGAGGCGGCACGGCTTGGCCGAGGGAACGACCTTCTTCACCCGCTCGCAGAAGGCGTCCATCGTGCCGGCATGAGCGACGGCGAGTTGCTGGGCCGCGTCGTCGCGGGTCCGGTCGGCCATCGCCGCGCCCCGGGACGCGTCGTAGCTCTTGATGATGCGGTCGTTGCGGATGCCGAGGAGGCGGCGGGTGGCTGAGATGACCTGGGCGGCTTGGGCGCGGGCGACCTGATCGACGAAGTGTGGGTAGCGTGACGCTCTAAAAGAAGCCCTTTGACGCTCTAACGCCGCGCAGGAAGATGGACATGCGCTTGAGCCACGTGAACTTCTTCAACAAAGTGGACAAGGCCTATAGGCGGCGACCCGAGGACTAACGGGGCGGAGCCCGCGACGACGTCGGCGCCCCTTACAGATCCGTGGCCTGCTGCTAAGCTCGAACCCATGCGGGGGAATGGGTCTCGATGGCGGCGACGGGTTCGGTCTTCGAGATCATCCTACAATGGTCGAGGAATAAGCCTGACTGGCAGCGGGACGCTCTGCGTCGCATCGTGGCAAAGCGCACCCTCGACGCCGACGATCACCGCGAGCTTGCGCTACTCTGTAAGAGGGGATGCGGCTTCCCAGGGATCGAGGTGACCCCGTCGCCCTTTGGCGTCGAGCATGTTCCGTCCATGGCCACCACTAGCGAGAAGGTGGCGCTAACCTCGATCAGGGACGTCATGGGTGTCAATCGGCTGGCTCCCGGCCAGGAACTCCAGTTTCAACCCGATGGGATCACGATCGTCTACGGCGACAACGGGGTGGGGAAATCCGGGTACGCCCGCATCCTGAAGCGGGCGTGCCGCGCGCGTTCCCCCGGCGAGATCCTGCCGAACGCCTTCGGCGGCGGTGCCGATGCGGGATCCGCCACGATCGGATGCGTCGTATCGGGCGATCCGATCGCGCCGCTGGCCTGGACCGACGCGGGCTCTCCCCACGCCCTCCTTTCCAGCGTCAGCGTCTTCGACCGCGAATGCGGAATGGTCCATGTGCGCGAGAGGAACGAGGTCGCGTTCCGTCCGTTCGGGCTCGACATCCCCGATGAGCTCGCCGGCGTCTGCCAAGCGATCCGCACGGCGCTGACGGCGGAACAGGGGGCGCTTGAGCAGGCGCGGGATTCGGCGTTCACGGAACCCGCGTTCGGGTCTGGGACCCGGGTCGGGCGGCTTCTCGGCGCGCTCGCTCCGGGTACCGACCTCGGACCCCTGGAGAAGCTGTCGAACCTGTCAGCGGAGGAGCGCGCAAGGCTTCGCCGGCTTGAGGAGGACCTGGCCCGCGACCCGGTCCGGGCCTCGGGGGAGCAGCGCGAGCTGGCCCGGGCCGTACGCCGCCTCTCCGAGGAGCTTGATAGGGTCTTCGGGGCGGTGTCGGATGCGGAGCTCACGCAGCTTGCGGCGCTCGCCGGGACCGCCCGCTCCAAACGCTCCGCCGCCTCGCTCGCGGCCGAACGCGCCTTCGGCGGAAGCGCCCTGAAGGGGGTCGGGGAGGCGACCTGGCGAGCCCTATGGGACGCGGCGCGGCATTACTCGGAGCATGTCGCCTACGAGGGGCACGACTTCCCGCGGACGGACGCGGAAGCGGTCTGCGTGCTCTGCCACCAGCCGATCTCCGAAGGGACCGGGGATCTGAAGCTGACCTTTGAGGAGTTCGTGAAGGCCGACAGCGAGCGCGAGGCGCGGAAGGCCGAGGTGGCCTACGAGGAGGCCCTGGGGAAGCTGTCGGGTCTGTCGCTGCGGATGTCCGGGTTTCCGCTGCGCCGCCAGCTGTCGGTGACCCATCCGGATGTCGCCGCCGCGATCCTGCGCGGGCTGGCGACCGTCCGGCTTCGGCGATGGATCTGCACGCGGGCACTCGCCGACCGCGGCGCGGGTCCAATGCCCGTGGTTGCGGCCGGCATCATCGGCACGCTAACGACTCTTGCGGATGATACGCAGGCCTATGCCAAGGAGCTTCTGACGGCGGTCGATCCCGCCGGTCGGGTACGGCTGGTTGCGGAACGGGACGAGTTGCGTGACCGCGCACTCTTGGAGGCACTGCTGCCGAAGGCGAGGATCGAGGTGGCACGGCTGAGCGAGCTGGCGGGTTTGAAGGACTGCCTGTCCGAGATGGCGACGAATGCCATCACGACGCTCGGCAACACGATCGCCGACAAGGTCATCACGCCGAAGGTCCGCGATCGCTTTCAGGAAGAGATCCAGAAGCTGGCCGCCCACAGGGTGAGGGTCGACATCGTCCGTTCGGGCGGCAGGTACGGCTCCCCGCAGTACCAGGTCCGGCTGTTCGCCAACGAGAGGGCGAAGGTCGGCGAGATCCTGAGCGAGGGCGAGCAGACCTGCGTGGCCCTGGCCGCCTTCCTGACCGAGCTCGCTACCGCGGCTCATGGATCGACGCTGGTCTTCGACGATCCGGTCTCCTCGCTGGACCATCGGTGGCGGCGCAAGGTCGCCGAGCGGCTGGTCGAGGAAGGGGGCGTCCGGCAGATTATCGTCTTCACGCATGACCTCGTCTTCCTGAACGACCTGCATGCGCTGTCAATCGACGGCAGGATCCCGGTCTCCCTGATCTCGCTCACCCACACCTCTGTCGGCGCGGGCGTCGTGAACCAGGGACTGCCCTGGATCGGGGCTAAGGTCCGGGAGCGCCTCGACGCTCTTGAGAAGGACGCGCGGGCGGCCAAGGTCCTCTACGACGACAATCGGGATGATGAGTACGGGGCTGCGGCCTCCCACTTCTTCAGCAGGTTACGAAGTACGTGGGAACGGGCCCTTGAGGAGGTGGCCTTCAACTGTGTCATCCAAAGGCACCGCGACTACATCAGCACCAAGGACCTGAGAAAGGTGGCGAGCCTGACCGTTGCCAACGTCGAGGATTTCGCCGCCGGCTTCAAACGGTGCTGCGATCAGACGGAAGCCCACGATCCATCTCCCGGGCGGAACGCTGCTCCCCTGCGCCCAGACGAACTGCTCAAGGCCGTCGGGGACCTGAGGGCCTGGGTGGACCAGCTTCGTGAGCAGCAAAAGGGCGTTTGACGGCCTTCTGTCATCGTCGCCTGCCGCAGTAGGTGCCGCGGCCACCTGGTTGAGAGCGACGGCGCCCTCCGCCGCGGCAGCCTGGCCCTGCTCGCCCCCAACACCATGCAAGGCCCCTTTCTAATGATCGCCGAGCGGATCCCCGACGCGCTGACCACCTCGACCTTCGAGCGGGATGCCGACCGGAACATCGCAGGCTGCGACGAGCCCTGATGCGCCTTAACGGTTTTCACCTATCAATCGGATTTGGAGGTGCGGGCCCCGGCCTACCGCCGATAGGCATCGTGCCAGGAGTGGTCATCCCACCATCGACGAGAAGGGTGTCGCCGACGATGTAGTCGGACAGGTCGCAGGCCAGGAGCGCGATGGCCGCGGCGATGTCCTCGACCCGTCCGATGCGACCATACGGGATCTGCGACACCGCACTGCGGAGATTTTTACCCTGCATCTCGCCCGCGTTAATGCCGGTCCTCACGGCGGGTCGATGGCGTTCACGCGCACCCCGCGCGGGGCGAATTCCTGGGCGAGGGTGCACATCAGCGTCGTCGTGCCGCCCTTCGAGGCCGCGCAATTAACGTGATCGCCCCACGGGATGCAGTCGTGTGACCTGAAGGCTCCCGACGCGATGGGAACCAGCGTCGTCGGCTGACTTCCCGGCTATTGAGCCAGCCCCGGCTTCTGTTCACTTCCGGCCGTTTGTAGTTTGCACTGATCAGTGTAAAAGGCAATTTTTCAAATATCAAAAATCGCCTTTTCATCGTCTATCGAAGGTAATCGGGGGCTCCTAAGCAGTCTCAATCTTTCATGTCTTACATATGCTGCCCTTTCAATTTGTCCTCTGAGTGAACTTCGCATGATTTCACCGGGGACAGTTTCGAGAATATCTGAAATTGTTTGATCTTTTATTGGTAAGAACAAACTCTTTTTCAGAACGCTTTTATTGAGAGGTTCTTTCCCCCAATATGTTTTTAAATCACGAATGACAGGCTGGATTTGATCAAGCACGGCAGCCCCATGTAATCGCGTGAATTCTAAGTGATCCATATCTTGATCATCATCGTGCATCCGATTTATATCTCTCAAGCAACATGCAGGAAATCCGTTTACATATAGATTTGACTCTGGTCTTGACAGACTAAATCTGAGATCAGTTGATATTTCTTGACAGTCAACTATTCCGAATGCGACGGCCTTAACGAGTAGGTCAACATCTTCAGTAAGTCGCTTGGGTCCAATTTTTATGAAAGGTAGCTTCTGTTCTCGCTGATACATACAGGCTTGTACGAAGCCGACAGCATCCAAATCAAAATTATGCGCAGTGAAGATTGCGCGAATTCTGAGTTCGATGTCGGACGGCGCAAGCTGATTTATATCAGCAAATATTCGAGGTTTTTCTATTTCCTCGTGAAATATTTTGTAGAATTCCGTGCCTCCGATACCTATCATGCCATTATTATCTCTCGTTGAGAGGTTCACGTAGAGAATGCGTGATAATTAGTTCGTGATTGATATATACAAGTACAATACAATCCGATGATATAGATCGCGTGACAACGCTTATAGCTTCTTAGATGCGCTTTCATCAAAACCCCGTTACCAAGGTTACAGCAAATCGCCGCGGCACACCGAAACTGATGCCCGGGCTCAGGCCTTGAGCGCCTCGATGCTGTCGAGGAGGTCTGGGCCGCCGGTCCGGCGGGCGCTCCACTTGCGGAAGATCGCGAGGACACTGCGATCGGTGATGCCGTGGCGGGCTGGGTTGTTCTCGTCCAGGACGCGCCGGAGCCGGGCGGGGACGTCGCGGTGCCAGAACTTGGTATGGTTCGGGCCGACCTCGCGTCCGAGTTCCTGGTAGGCGCCGTTGCCCGCCCAGCGCAGGCCCTTGGCGCCGAGCAGGGTACCGATCTCGCTGGCGCGGAAGTCGAGCTTCCGGCCGATACTGCCCGCGGTACAGATGTAGACCACTGCGGACTCCGCGGAGACGGTGGGCAGGTCCGGGGCGGCGCCCTCGCCGCCGACGCGGGCGAAGGCCTCCTCCGCCTTGCCGGTCCGGACGCCGTGCATCTCGGTGACGAGGAGCTCGACGCCGCGGGTGAGCCGCTCAATGAGCTCGCCTTGCCGCTGGAGGCGCTCATCCTGTTCCCGGACACGCGCTAGATGCTCACCGCGCTCGGCGCGGAGGATCTCGTTCTGCTCCCGGAACTGTGCCGCGATGGTCTCTCCCACGTCGCGCCGGAAATCCTCCATATCCGCGAGGGGTTTCCTCGGCGGAAGGTGGTGGAGCACGCCCATGGGAGGCTTCTCGCTCATGCGGCGACGGCTTCCGGGTTCGCGTGGTTACCGTGGAAGGCGTCGAAGGCCGCGTCGGCAGCGAGGGCGGCGAAGCGCTCGTGGTCGATCTCGGTGCGCCGCCCGAGGGCGTCGCGCATGACGGCGTGGGCGCGCTTGCGATCGTCAAGCTCGATCTGGGCGAAGACGCCCTCGGCCTCCGGGTTTACGACCCCGGCCGCAAGCATCTCGCGGCGGGCGAGGTAGGGGTCCCGGGCTAGGGCGCGGATGTAGCGGTCGGCGACCTTGCTCTGAGGAACCTTGCCGCGCTCCCAGCGGGTCCAGGTCTTCGGGCCGGTGGAGAGGATCTGTTCCATGTCGGCCTGGCGGAGCTTGTACTTGAGGCGGATGGCGTTGAGCTCGGCGGCGGACAGGAGCCCGTCCATCTCTCGCACGGCGTTGGCGACGGCGAGCTCGTGCTCAGAGATCTGAGAGCCCTGATAGCTGACGTTCCCGCATTCGGCGCAGACCATGCGACGGTCCTGGATGGCGAGGCTCTTCCCCGACCGTTCGACCACGAAGGGCTCGACGCGCTCGCAGACCGCGATCGCCTCGCAGGCTTGGCAGGCCTCCATCGTCATCGATCGATATCCTTCTTGAATGAGGTGACGACCAGGACGTCAGCGCCGGTGACCAGCAGCTTCAGGAACATCCAGTCGGCGCAGTCGTCGACCCAGATCGAGTAGTAGTCCGACACGGTGGTCGGGTGGTGTCTTCGCGTCGGCTCGGACTTGCTGAAGTGCGCCTCGCCCAATTCCGTCTGGATGATCGCCCGCAGGTCGTCAGTGTCGAGCTTACGGGTCCTGAGCTCTTCGAGGACGGGAGAAAAGAACGAACAGGCCTCCTCGTCGGCGGCGAGCGCGCGGACCTTTGCCAGGGGATTGTGCGGCGCCATCCAGCCTCCAAGAGGTAGCACCATGCTACCCGAACTTCAACCGCGGCATTCTGCTGAGGCTGGCGGCCCGGCTCCCTTGGTTGATCCTCGGTAAGCGTGGCCTGGAGCGTTTTACGCATGGGCCGGTGCGCGGTTCCGTCCCTTCGTGGAAGGGGCCGCCCGTGCCTAACCCAGCTCCATCTTTGGCTTGTCGGACGATCGCCAGGACCGGTTCCAAAACTAGGTGCGCAGCATGTCCGATGCCCGGTCCCGCTCCTCGCCGACCTGCTCGGGCGGGCGGGAATCGCGACGCTACGGCGACCCAAGTCGCAGAGGGGGGCGACGTCTCCGCGGACGCACCCCCGAGCATGTCGGCATTCGGATAGGCGTCCTGGGACGCCCGTCCGGCATGTACGAGCGCCTCCGGATCGTCCATAAGGCAGTCATGAGCGCGGGATTCCCGATCAGGGCCTACGAGGCGTCGCGCGGCTGGTGGGCGACCGCCGTCCGCCTGCTGTCGTTCGTCCTCCTCCTGGCGCTCATGGCGCCCTGTGCGATTTCCTCCGCCGACGCCCATCGCCTTCCTGATCACGCGCCCGCGTTCGCCACGTCCTCGCATAAGGGTGCGCCGGACCAGCCCGACGGGTGCCCGGCCTGCCATGCGACCTGCGGCTGCCATCTGGCCATTTGCATCGAGGCGTCACCCGGGATTCCGATCGCCACCGCCGGACGCCCGTCCTATGCCACGGCCGACGTCACCGTAGCCTCGATCTCCGCCGGTCGCCTTCCAAGGCCCCCTCGCGCCTGAGGCGGCACCGCCACGGCTGTGGCGGATGCAGACCGGACATCCCAGCGGATGCCGGCTCCTTGAGCGAGCTTGACTTGATCCGGACCGTCGACCCAGCCCCAGGCGGTGACCGCGGTCCTATGCGAACGGCCTCCCTTCCATGCGTGCAATCATATCCGTGGCCCTCCTGGCCATAGGCGTCGCCATCGGCGGTGCCGTCCCCCGCGTGTCCGAGACCGTGCGGGGCGCGCTGGCCGCCGCCGGCCTGTCCTCCACCGCGGCCAAGACTCCGGCGACCAACGCGGCCGTGACCGGGGCGCAGGCCACCAAGGTCGACGGCGACCACAAACACGCCGAGGGCGAGGCGCACGGCCACGACGAGGCAAGCGAGGGCAAGATCAAGATGACGGCCGAGCAGGCCGCCGAGCAGGACATCAAGCTGGCGCATGTCGAGGGCGGCATCCTCTCGCGCCATCTCCTGGTGCCCGGCACCATCACCCAGGACGCCGACCGGATCGCCCGGGTGCCTGCGCGGGTCGCCGGGACAGTGGCGGAGATGCGCAAGCGTCTCGGCGAAGACGTCGCCAAGGGCGAGATCGTCGCCGTCCTGGACAGCCGCGAGGTCGCGGATGCCAAGAGCGACTTCCTCACCGCGACGGTCAAGGCGGATCTGGAAAAGACCAACTTCGACCGGCAGCAGGCCCTCTGGGACAAGAGGATCTCGGCGGAATCGGCCTTCCTCAACGCGAAGGCCGCCTACTCCGAGGCGGGCCTGCGGGTCGATCTCTCCCGCCAGAAGCTATCGGCCCTCGGGCTGAACGCGACCGAGGTCGCCGCCGCGGCCAAGAAGGACGAAACCACTCCGAACTTGTCGTCGCTTCGCCGCTTCGAGCTCAGGTCCCCCCTCGCAGGGCGGATCGTGGAGCGCAAGGTCGACGTCGGAACGAAGGTCGGCAGCGAGGGGGACCCGGCCGACGTCTATACCGTGGCCGACCTCTCCTCCCTCTGGATCGAGCTCCCCGTCCCCACCACCGAGCTGTCCAAGGTCCGCGAGGGCGCCAGGGTGACTATCGTCGGGAGCGAGGACGCTCCCCGCCCCGAGGGCAAGGTCGTCTTCGTCAGCCCGATCCTCAACCCGGAGACGCGCTCGGCCCGGGTCATCGTCGCCCTGCCGAACAAGGACATGTCCTGGCGCCCGGGCACCTTCGTCACGACCGAGATCGAGATCGCCCAGGACAAGGTCGTTGTGCGGCTGCCGAAGTCCGCCATCCAGACCATCGGTGGCGAGAAGGTGGTGTTCGTGCGGACCGAGGAGGGCTTCTCGAAGCGGGAGGTGACCCTCGGCAAGGCGGACGACGATGCCTACGAGGTCGTCGCCGGCCTGGAGCCCGGCGACGAGGTCGCGGTGGCCAACTCCTTCGTCCTGAAGGCCGAGCTCGGCAAGGCCGAAGCCGACCACGACCACTGAGGGCGGCCGCCATGATCTCGAAGATCCTCGACTTCTCCGTCCGCCAGCGTTGGCTCGTGGTGCTCCTGTCGCTGCTCGCGGCCGGGTTCGGCGTGTTCTCACTGACGAAGCTTCCCATCGACGCGGTGCCGGACATCACCAACAACCAGGTGCAGATCAACACCACGGCGCCCTCGCTCTCGCCGAACGACATCGAGCGCATCATCACGTACCAGGTCGAGACCGCGCTCGCAGGCATCAAGGGCCTGGAATACACCCGCTCGCTATCCCGGAACGGGTTCTCCCAGGTCACCGCCGTCTTCTCCGAGGCGACGAACATCTATTTCGCCCGCCAGCAGGTCGCCGAGCGCCTTCAGGAGGCCGAGGCGGCGATGCCGTCCGGGGTCGAGCCGCGCATGGGGCCGATCTCGACGGGCCTGGGCGAGATCTACATGTGGTCGGTGCACTACGCGAAACCTGCCGAGCGCAAGGTCTCGAAGCCCGGTAAACCCGGTTGGCAGCCGGACGGCAGCTACCTCACACCCGAGAGCCACAGGCTCTCGACGGAGCTCGAACGCACGGCCTACCTGCGCACGGTCCAGGACTGGATCATTCGCCCACAGGTGAGGACCGTCCCAGGTGTGGCCGGCGTCGACGGCATCGGCGGCTTCGAGAAGCAGTACCACGTCCAGCCCGACCCGATGAGGCTGACGGCCCTCGACCTGTCCTTCGCCGACATCGGCAGGGCGCTGGAGGCCAACAACGCCAACCAGGGCGCGCGCTACCTGGAGGACAACGGCGAGGGCTACGTCGTGCGCGCCGCCGGCCGCTTGGAGAGCATGGAGGACATCGGGTCGGTCGTCGTGACCACACGCGGCGGCGTGCCGGTCCGCATCTCCGACGTCGCCGAGGTGCGGATCGGGCGCGATCTGCGCACCGGGTCGGGCAGCGAGGACGGGCAGGAGGTCGTCATCGGCACCGCCCTGATGCTCATCGGCGAGAACAGCCGCACCGTCGCCGCCGCGGTCGACGCGCGCATGACCGGCATCCGGCGCACGCTCCCGCCCGGCGTCGAGGTCCAGACGGTCCTCAATCGCACGGTCCTGGTCGAGGCCACCATCCGAACGGTCGCCAAGAACCTGGCCGAGGGCGCCGCCCTCGTCGTGGTCATCCTGTTCCTGCTGCTCGGCAACATCCGCGCGGCCATCGTCACGGCCCTAGTCATCCCGGTGGCGATGCTGATGACCATGACGGGCATGGTCCAGGGGCGCATCAGCGCCAACCTGATGAGCCTCGGGGCCCTCGATTTCGGCCTTATCGTCGACGGGGCAGTCATCATCACCGAGAACGCCCTTCGCCACCTCGCCGAACGCCAAGGGGAACTCGGGCGAAAGCTCGACTTGGAGGAGCGCCTCGCCACCGTGCGGGCCTCGGCCGAGGAGATGATCAAGCCCTCCCTCTACGGGCAGGCCATCATCATCCTCGTCTACGTGCCGCTCCTCACCTTCACCGGGGTCGAGGGCAAGATGTTCGAGCCGATGGCGCTTACCGTCATCATCGCCCTGGTCGCGGCCTTCGTCCTGTCGCTCACCTTCGTCCCGGCGATGATCTCCATCGTCATCACCGGCAAGGTCACCGAGACCGACAACTTCTTCGTCCGGGCGATCAAGGCCGCCTACCGCCCGGTCCTGGGGGCCGCCCTGCGCGTGCCCATGCTTTTCGTCGCGGTCGCCCTGGTGCTGCTCGTCGGAGCCGGCGTCCTGTTCAGGGGTCTGGGGCAGGAGTTCATCCCGCAGCTCGACGAGAAGAGCATCGCGTTGAACGCCCAGCGCATCCCGTCGACGTCCCTGTCGCAATCGCAGGCGATGCAATTGAAGGTCGAGCAGGCCATCGGCCGGTTCCCCCAGGTCGCCTACGTCTTCTCGAAGACCGGCACCGCCGAGGTCGCCTCGGACCCGATGCCGCCGAGCTCGTCGGACACCTTCGTCATCCTGAAGCCGCAAGCCGAATGGCCGGACCCGGACCTGTCCAAGGCCGAGTTGCAGGAGAGCATCGAGAAGGCCCTCGGGGCGCTCGCGGGCAACGTCTACGAGTTCTCCCAGCCCATCCAGCTTCGCTTCAACGAGCTGTTGGCCGGCACCCGCGGCGACCTCGCCGTAAAGGTCTTCGGCGATGATCTGGGCGCGATGACCGCGGCCGCGAACCAGATCGCCGGCATCCTGCGCGGGGTCGAGGGCGCGGACGACGTGAAGGTCGAGCAGACGGCTGGGCTGCCGTTCCTGGAGATCGGGATCAACAAGGCCGAGGCGGCCCGCCTGGGCCTGAGCACGTCCGCGATCCAGGACGTCATCGGGGCGGCCATCGGGGGCCGCGAGGCGGGCGTCGTCTTCGAGGGCGACCGGCGCTTCCCCATCGTCGTGCGCCTCAACGACAAGGTGCGCGAGGACCGCGAGGCCCTGGAGAACATCCCGGTGCCGTTGCCTCCCGGACCGAACGGGCGCGCCGCGTCCGTGCTCCTGAAGCAGGTCGCGAGCTTCTCGGTGACGGAGGGCCCGAACCAGATCTCGCGCGAGAACGGCCGGCGCCGGGTCGTGGTCACCGCCAACGTCCGGGGCCGCGACATCGGCTCGCTCGTGGCCGAGGCGCAAGACAAGGTGGCCACGGGGGTCTCACTTCCGGCCGGCTACTACGTCACCTGGGGCGGGCAATTCGAGAACCTGGCTTCCGCCCGCCAGCGCCTGATGGTGGTCGTCCCGGTGTGCTTCTTCCTGATCTTCCTGCTGCTGTTCTCGGCCCTGAACTCGGCCCGGGACGCGCTCCTGGTGTTCAGCGCGGTTCCTTTGGCGCTGACCGGGGGCATCGCCGCCCTATGGCTGCGGGGCATGCCGTTCTCGGTGCCCGCGGCCGTCGGCTTCATCGCCCTGTCCGGGGTGGCGGTGCTCAACGGCTTGGTGATGCTGACCTACATCAAGCAGCTCATCGCCGAGGGACGGCCAAGGCGCGAGGCCATCATGGAGGGCGCCATGACCCGGCTCCGTCCAGTGGCGATGACCGCGCTGGTGGCATCTCTCGGGTTCGTACCGATGGCGCTGGCGACCGAGACCGGGGCAGAGATCCAGCGCCCCCTGGCGACGGTAGTCATCGGCGGCCTCATCTCGGCGACCCTTCTGACCCTCGTCGTCCTGCCGGCCCTCTATGCCAGGTTCGCCGGTGCGGTCGCCCCCGAGAGGAAGGATCGGCCCATGCCGGTCCAACCGCATCTCCGCGCCGCCGAGTAGGAGGGTCGGCATGAGCAAGAAGGTCGCCCGAACCATCGCTGACTGGGGCGGCGGCGGCTCACGTCGCCGACGCCGCGTCAGGCCCCACGTCCGTCGCGCGGCCGGCCGGGCGTTCGCCCTGGCCCTCATCGCCATCCCGGCCTGCGTCTACCTTCTGTACTGCCTCTGCAACATCGGCGGGAGGACGCACTTCCACCTGATGCCGACGAGGCCGATCCATCCTCAGGACGGATCCCCGTGGGGAGACAAAGCCTCAATGATGCGGCAGTCGGCGACGGACCCGCAGCCGCACTGACCGATGACGTCACGCAGCTCATGCGCCAACCGGGTCAGGTCGGCCAGCTTGCGCTCGACCTGCGCCAGGTGGGCGCGGGCGATGGTGTCGACCTCGGCGCAGGACCGGTCGCGGTCGTCGGCCATGGCGAGAAGCTCCCGGATCTGGTCGACCGTGAAGCCGAGGTCCCGTCCCCGCCGGATGAAGCTCAGGCGGCGCAGGTGCTCCGGACCGTAGAGACGGTAGTTGCCCGCCGACCTTTCCGGCGCCGGCAGGAGCTTCACCTTCTCGTACCACCGGACCGTCTCGACGCGGGTGTTCGTCGCCGCGGCCAGGTCGCCGATGGTCATGGGGGGTGCGTGCGCCATGGCCTTGACCCTGTAGTTCCTACAGGGTGCATGTAGGGCCTCAGACCCTTCGGCGCGAGGCCCGGGTCGACGGAGCTTGCCATGTCAGGGCTAGGAACATCGGGAGCGGTCCCCGCGGGCGCCGCGCTGCGCTACCGCGTGAAGGGCATGGATTGCCCGAGCTGCGCGACCAAGATCGAAACGGCGGTAACCCGCCTGCCCGGCGTCCGCGACGTGCGCGTGAACTACACGGCCCAGGTCCTCGACCTCGTGCTCGACGAGGGCTCGACGCCCAGGGCGGACCTGGAGAACCGGATCACGGGGCTCGGCTATGGCGTCGGGTCCCTGCCGATCGCGGCCGACCTCGCCCGCTCGCAGACGACGGGCATCGCGGCCCCGGCCATCGTCGAGGAGGAGGCGGAGACCCCCGCCTGGCGCAGCCGCAAGGGGCTTTTGGCGCTGGGCATCGCCGTCCTGTTCGCAAGCGGATTTCTCCTGCAGACGGTTCGGCCCGGGCTGGCCGGGGAATACGCCTACTGGCCCGGCGCGCTCCTGGGTCTCGCCTTCTACGGACGCCGCGCCATCGCCGCCGCCCGCAACGGCTCGCCCTTCTCCATCGAGATGCTGATGTCGGTCGCCACCATCGGGGCGCTCGCCATCCATGCCGCCGAGGAAGCGGCGGTGGTGGTCCTCCTCTTCACCGTTGGCGAGATGCTCGAAGGCTTTGCGGCCGGCCGGTCCCGGGCCGGCATCAAGGCCCTCGTGGGCCTGGTGCCGAAGACGGCGCGCCTGGTCGAGGGGGACGGCGCCGTGCGTGAGGTGGCGGCCGCCTCCCTGGTGATCGGCCAAACCGTGCTGGTGCGCCCGGGTGACCGCGTCCCTGCGGACGGCGAGGTCACGGACGGCACGTCGAGCCTCGACGAGTCCCCGATCACGGGGGAATCGGTGCCCCGGCCAAAGGAGGTCGGGGACGCCGTCTATGCCGGCAGCGTCAATGCGGACGGGGCCCTGCAGGTCAGGGTCGCCCGGATGCCGTCGGACAACACCGTCGCCCGCATCCTGCACATGGTGGAGGAGGCGCAGGCGTCGAAGTCGCCGACCGCCCGGTTCATCGACCGCTTCAGCGCCGTCTACACCCCGGTCGCCTTCGCGGTCGCCGCGCTGGCGACGCTTGGCCCGCCGCTGCTGCTCGGCGCCGACTGGGGCACCTGGATCTATCGCGGACTGGCGTTGCTCCTCATCGCCTGCCCCTGCGCCCTCGTGCTCTCGACCCCGGCCGCCATCGCCTCGGGTCTTGCCGCCGGAGCGCGGCGGGGACTGCTGGTGAAGGGCGGCGCCGCCCTGGAGACCATCGGACGGGTGCGTACCGTCGCGTTCGACAAGACGGGGACGCTCACGGCAGGGCGTCCAAGGGTCACCGACGTCCTCCGATTTGCCCCGGACATGACGGATCGCACCCTGCTCGGGCTCGCGGCGACGGTGGAGGCCGGATCGAGCCACCCCATCGCTCGTGCGATCCTCGAACGTACGGAGGCCGACGCCATCCCCCTGCGCCCCGTACGCGATGCCCGTGCGGTTCCCGGCAAGGCCGTCCAGGCCACGGTTGCGGGACGCACGGTCGCGGTGGCATCCCCGCGCCACGCCGCGACACTGGCCAGCCTCTCGCCGGAAGCGGAAGCAACGGTGCGGGCCCTTGAGGAAGCGGGCAAGACCGCCGTCGTCGTGGTTCGGGACGGAGAGGCGCTCGGCGTCGTGGCGGTCCGGGACGAGCCCAGACAGGATGCGGCCGCCGGCGTCGCGGCCCTGCGCCGGCTTGGGGTCGAATGCGTGATGCTGACCGGCGACAACCGGCGCACCGGCGAGGCCATCGCCAAGGGCCTGGGACTATCGGTCCGGGCCGACCTGCTGCCGGCCGACAAGCTCGCCGAGATCGGCGCGTTGAAGGAGGTCGGGCCGGTCGCGATGGTCGGCGACGGCATCAACGATGCCCCCGCGCTCGCCTCCGCCAGCGTCGGGATCGCGATGGGCGGCGGCACCGATGCGGCGCTGGAGACAGCCGATGCGGCCATCCTCAACGACCGGGTGACGGACGTGGCGGCGCTCGTGGCGCTCTCCCGGGCGACGCTCGGCAACATCCATCAGAACGTGGCCATCTCCCTCGGGCTGAAGGGCGTGTTCCTGGTGACGACACTCGCCGGCATCACCGGGCTATGGCCGGCCATTCTGGCGGATACCGGGGCGACCGTCCTGGTGACGGCCAACGCCCTTCGCCTGCTTCGGGCCTGAGACGACGGTTTCGTGCTGGCTACGCGCCGGTGCCATCGTTGTGACCGGAGGCCGGAAACCACGACGCCGAGTTTCCGGAAAAGCTTTCCTTATCCAAGGCGACCGGGAGACTGCGCACCCACGGAACCGTCTCAGAAGCGGAGCCGTTCCTCGTCGCTCCCGTACCGTCCGTGCCGGTCCCATGATCGGCTCGGGCGAGACCGAGCCACCAACAACCCACGAGGAAGCCCCCATGAGGAAGTCCCTTTTCGCCGTCGCTGCCCTGGCCGCGCTCGGCGCCATCGGCATCGCCGCCCCCGCGTCGGCAGCCCCGGGCATGGTCGGCGCCGTCGAGGCCCAGACCAGCATCGTCGACGTCCGCATGGACGGGATGCACGGCCACCGCGGCCATGGCCGCATGATGGGCCATCGTCACGGGCACGGCCACATGATGCGCCACCATCACCACCGCGGCCACATGATGCGCCACGGTCATGGTCATCGCCACCACCGCATGTGATCGTCCAGGGGCCCTTCGGGGCCCCTTATTCCTTCTCTATTAAAACGACGGACCTCAAGGCAGGCAGGTCGCGCGGCCTGGCGGAAGCGAGCTTACATCCGCTCCTTGATGCTGGAGCCGACGAGCCACCAGTTCACCGGGTAGCTGGTCATGAATCCCGCGACCACGGCGACCTGCATGGCGAACCAGAACTCAACTGAGTTCACCGGCGCCCGTTGACCGGCAAGGTGCGGGAACACGGCGAACTGCGCGAGCGCCATGAAGCCGTACATGCCGACCTGCCAGGCGATCAGCGACAAGGTGTCGGCCTTGAGCGCGGCGACGATGCCCCGGCCCGGGGAGAGCCCGCGCATCGGCACGATGGCGTAATACTGGAACACGATCCCAAGCCCGAAGGCGAAGACGAAGTCCAGCGCCCAGACCGCGTACATCTTCTCCTCGAACAGCGACTGCCAGCCGAACCAGACCGCCACCACCGGCGCCAGGAAGGCGAGCCACTCGGCGGCGACGTCGCCCAGCATGCAGCCGCTCCCGCAGTGGAGCGCGCCCTTGCCCACCATCACCGGGAACGGCGTTTGCGTCATGTTCGGCGGCTTCTCGTCCCGCTCCATCGCGCGGTGTTGCGCCTCCATGGTCGCGAGGCGGCCATAGCGAAAGTAGGCCCAGACCACGACCACCGTGCCGAACAAGGCGCTGACCGGCCAGACCACGTTCATCACGGTCATGTGCTGCGGATGCCGAATGACCTGCACCGACAGCAGCAACGAGCAGGCGGCCCCGAGCAGCAGGGCCAGGATCGAGAGCGCGTGGAGCCAGGCGGGGAACGTCGTGGCCATGCCGCTCAATGCCCCATCGCCAGCATCCAGACGGCCATGGCGACCATCATCACATTCTCGGTCAACGAGACGAAGCCGAGCGGCACCTTGCTCGATCCGCCGACGCAGGCGCACTTGATCTCGCGCTTGTCGACGTAGACCGCCTTGAACACCGAGACCGCGCCGATGGTGCCGATGAACAGGGCCACGGGGATCGACAGCCAGTTAAGGGCGCCGGCCACCATCAGGACGCCGGCGATGCCCTCCAGGAACGGGTAGGCGTAGGCGTAGCGCACCCAGCGCTTGGCCAGCAGGTCGTAGCCGAGGAACATCGACGAGAAGGTCTCGACGTCCTGCAGCTTGAGGAGGGCGAGGACGCACATGCTGAAGGCGATGTACCACTCGCCCGCCCGGACCGTCAGGGGCGTGCCGTACACGGCGTAGCTCGCCGCGAGCGCCATCAGCGCGGTCATCGAGAACACCGCCACCACCGGCGTGTAGGTCGTCGCGTTCGGGTCGTTGGCGGCCTGGCCGAAATGCCGCCTGAGGTCGTCGAAACCCCCGACGCGCTCGCCGTTGATGAAGGTCTGGGGCGTCGACTTGACCGCATGCTCGGCCTTGAAGCGGTCGGTCTCCTCGCGGGTGGTCAGCCAATGGTCCTCCACCTGGAAGCCCTGGCGTTCGAGGAGGTCCTTCGCCTTGAGGCCGTAGGGGCACGTGTGCTGCGGCATCATCATGCGGTACAGGACGGCCTTGCGGGACGCGGTGGCTTGCATCGGAAACTCCGTGGGTTGTCGGGGCGCGATGCCGTCCGGGCCTCGAAGTGGAAGCAGGGTGCGGGCAGCGGCCGATTGGGCTTGCGGACCTTCCTGCACCTTCCCATCATAGGAAGGTCAACGGAGGGACTCTCACGATGAACATTGGCGAGGCGAGCCGGGCCTCCGGGGTCTCGGCCAAGATGATCCGGCACTACGAGAGCATCGGGCTCGTGCCCCCGGCGGACCGGCGCGACAGCGGCTATCGCGATTATGGCACCGCCGACCTGCACCGGCTCGGCTTCATCCGGCACGCCCGGGACCTGGGCTTCTCGCTGGACCGCATCCGGGTGCTGCTCGGGCTCTGGAGCGACCCTGCCCGCAGCAACGCCGAGGTGAAGGCCATCGCGAGGGCCCACGTGAAGGAGCTCGAACAGCGGGCCCGCCAACTCAACGAGATGGCGAACGCCCTCCGGTCCCTGGCCGACGCCTGCGATGGCGACGGCCGGCCGGACTGCCCGATCATCGCCAGCCTGGAGACCGGGGCGAACGTCCCGCCCTGCCATCCGGGCGCCTCCCCGGGGGCGATGCCGCCCCCCGCACCGCGCCGGAAGGCCGTGGCCGGTCGCTGAGTCCGAACCGGCCCCGGCGGCGCTTCGGTCAGGCAGCCATCTTCCGGCAGCTCTCGGCGCAGCGGCGGCACTGCTCGACGCAATGCTGCATGTCGCCGACCTGCTCGCAGCTTCGGGCACAATCCTCGCAGACGTCGGCGCACTCGGCGCAGGTGTGCTTGTGATGCCTCGTCCCGATCAGCATGAAGTGCGCCGACGTCCGGCACATCTCGGCGCAGGCCAGCATCAGGCGGAAGTGCTCGGGCTCGACGTGCTTGCCGCCGGCCGGCAGGCAGCGGTTCGAGGCCATGCCGAGGCAGGTCTGGTAGCAGCGAAGACATTCGTCGATGCAGGACTGCATCTCGCTCGACATATTGCTCATGTGAAGCTCCTTGATGTTAGACAAAAAGAAACGAGCGTCAGCACTGGATGACAGTACCCCTCCAGTATTGCCTTGCTCATTCTGTCAACTCAGACGGCTATAGTTCGTTCTAATAAATTCCTTCTCTCATGCCCGGGATACTCAATCCGTCCGCAAGCGCCTACTCCGCCGCCTCGCGGTAAGCGGGTCGTTCGGCCGGGGCGACGCTCGCCGGCGTCTCGGCGGCCGCGGACAGACCCCATCCCTTCACGAGGGCGTAGACCGCCGGGATGACGACCAGCGTCAGCACGGTCGAGGACACCATCCCGCCGATCATCGGCACGGCGATGCGCTGCATCACTTCGGAGCCGGCGCCCGTGCTCCACAGGATCGGGATCAGGCCGGCCATGATGGCGGTCACGGTCATCATCTTCGGGCGAACCCGCTCGACCGCACCGACCATGATCGCCCGCCGCAGGTCCTCGCGGTTCAGGGGCCGCCCCTCGCGTGCGCAGGCGGCCCGGACCTCGTCGAGCGCGTGGTCGAGGTAGACCAGCATGATCACCCCTGTCTCGGCGGCGACGCCGGCGAGCGCGATGAAGCCCACCGCCACGGCCACCGACATGTTGAAGCCCATCCACCACATCAGCCAGATGCCGCCGACCAGGGCGAACGGCAGCGACAGCATGACGATGAGCGTCTCGGTCAGGCGCCGGAAGTTGATGAACAGCAGCAGGAACACGACGAGCAGCGTCAGCGGCACCACGACCTTCAGGCGCGCCTCGGCCCGCTCCAGGTATTCGTACTGCCCGCTCCACTGCAGGGTCGTGCCCTGTGGGAGCTTGACCTCGTCCACCACGGCCTTGCGCGCCTCGGCCACGTAGCCGCCGAGGTCGCGCCCATTGATGTCGACGAAGATGTAGACCGCAAGCTGTCCGTTCTCCGTGCGGATCGAGGTCGGGCCCCGGGTGAGTTCGACCTTGGCGACCTCGCGCAACGGCACCGTGCCCCCAGCCGGGAGTGGCACCTGCACCTCGTCGGCGATGGCCCGCGGATCGGACCGGAAGGCCCGGGGGTAGCGGACGTTGACGGTGTAGCGTTCGCGTCCCTCGACGGTGTTCGTCACGCTCTGGCCGCCAAGCGCCGTCGCGATGACGTCCTGCACGTCCCCGACCATCAGCCCGTAGCGCCCGAGCGCCTCCCGGTCCGGCGTGATGTCGAGGAAGTAGCCGCCGATGACCCGCTCGGCGTAGGCGCTCGACGTGCCCGGCACGTTGCGCACCACCGCCTCGACCTGGCGAGCGACCCCTTCCATCTCCTTAAGGTCGGTGCCCAGCACCTTGATGCCGACGGGCGTGCGAATGCCGGTCGAGAGCATGTCGATGCGGGCGCGGATCGGCTGCGTCCATGCATTCGACACGCCCGGGAACTGCAGGGCCTTGTCCATCTCGGCCTTGAGGCTCGCCAGCGTCACGCCGGGGCGCCACTCGGACGGCGGCTTCAGCGCGATGACCGTCTCGAACATCTCCATCGGCGCCGGGTCGGTCGCGGTGTTGGCGCGGCCCGCCTTGCCGTAGACCGAGGCTACCTCCGGGAAGGATTTTATGATGCGGTCCTGGGTCGCGAGGAGCTCGCCGGCCTTGGTCACCGACAGGCCCGGCAGGGTCGTCGGCATGTACATCAGCGTGCCCTCGTTGAGGTCGGGCATGAACTCCGAGCCGAGCTGACGGGCCGGCCACACGGTCGCCGCCAGCACCCCGAGGGCGAGCAGGACAGTCAGCACCCGCGCCCGCAGGACGCCCGCGATGAGCGGCCGGTAGAGCCAGATCAGGAGCCGGTTCAGCGGGTTCCTGTGCTCCGGGATGATCCGGCCCCGCACGAACAGCACCATCAGCGCGGGGACCAAGGTCACCGACAGGATCGCGGCTGCCGCCATGGCGAAGGTCTTGGTGAAGGCCAGCGGCCCGAACAGCCGGCCTTCCTGGCTCTCCAGTGTGAAGATCGGCAGGAAGCTGACCGTGATGATGAGGAGCGAGAAGAACAGGGATGGGCCGACCTCGGACGCCGCCTCCACCAGGATCTCCGTCCGCGGCTTGCCTGGCGGCGCCCGTTCCAGGTGCTTGTGGGCGTTCTCGATCATCACGATGGCGGCGTCGATCATGGCGCCGACCGCGATGGCGATGCCGCCCAGGCTCATGATGTTGGCGCCGAGACCCAGGGCTCGCATGCCGACGAACGCCATCAGGATCCCGACCGGCAGCATCAGGATGGCGACGAGCGCGCTCCTCACATGCAGCAGGAACACGACGCACACGAGCGAGACGACGACGCTCTCCTCGACCAGCGTGTGCCGCAGGGTGTCGATGGCCGCGTCGATGAGCTGGGAGCGGTCGTAGACCGGCAGGATCTCGGTGCCCGCGGGCAGGCTTTTCGCCACCTCCGCAAGCTTCGCCTTCACGCCCTCGATGACGTTCAGCGCGTTCGCGCCGAAGCGCTGCAGGACGATGCCGCCGGCGACCTCGCCCTCGCCGTTCATCTCGGTGATGCCCCGACGCTCGTCCGGTCCGAGCTCGACCCGGGCGACGTCCCGGACCCGCAGCGGCGTGCCGCCGGAAGTCTTGAGGACGATGTTCTCGATGTCGGCGACGCCCCTCAGGTAGCCGCGACCGCGGACCATGAACTCGAACTCGGAGAGCTCGACCGTGCGGCCGCCGACGTCGGCGTTGCTCGACCGGATTGCGTCCCGGAGCTTGTTGAGGGAGATGCCCTGGGCACGAAGCCGGTTCGGGTCGACCACGACGTTGTACTGCTTGACGAAGCCGCCGACGCCGGCGACCTCGGCGACGCCCTCTGCCCGCGAGGCCCCGAACCGGATCACCCAGTCCTGCAGGGAGCGAAGCTCGGCGAGCGTCCGTTCCTTTGCGACGACGACGTACTGGTAGACCCAACCCACGCCCGTGGCGTCGGGGCCGAGTGTCGGGGTTACCCCGGCCGGCAGGCGGCTCGCCGCGGCGTTGAGGTATTCGAGCACCCGCGAGCGGCCCCAGTACGGGTCGGTGCCGTCCTCGAAGATGACGTAGACGAACGACACGCCGAAGAACGAGAAGCCGCGCACCACCTTCGCCTTCGGCACCGTCAACATGGCGGTGGTCAGCGGGTAGGTGACCTGATCCTCCACGACCTGTGGCGCCTGGCCCGGGTACTCCGTGTAGACGATGGCCTGCACGTCCGAGAGGTCGGGGATGGCGTCGAGCGGCAGGGTGCGCAGCGACATCACCCCGACCGCGACGGCGAACACGGTCCCAACCAGCACCAGGACGAGGTTACGTGCCGACCAGCCAATGAGGCGCGCGATCATGGCGTGCCTCCCGCGTCGGCGGCCAGCCGGTCGTCCTTGGGCGGCGCCATGCCCTGGAGGGCCGCCTTCAGGTTGCTCTCGGCGTCGATGAGGAAGTTCGCGGAGGTCACGACGCGGTCGCCGGCCGAGATGCCGTCGCGGATCTCGGTGTAGCCGGTGCCGCGCACGCCGACCTTGACCTCCTTCGGCTCGAAACGGCCTTCCCCGCGGTCGAGGAGCACCACCTGCCGCTCGCCGGTGTCGATGACGGCGTCGTCCGGCACCGCGACCACGGGCTTGGTGTCGCCGGTCGCGACCTCGACGTCGGCATACATGTCGGGCAGCAAGGTGCCGTCGGGGTTCGGGAGCTCGATGCGCACCCGCGTGGCCCGGGTCTCCGGGTTCACCTGCGGATAGATCGTCCCGACCTTGCCGGAGTAGATGCGCCCCGGGGCCGAGCGCAGGCGGATCGTGGCGGCTTGCCCGACGCGGACGTTGGAAAGGTCGCGCTCGGGCACGTCGGCGAGCACCCACATCGTCGCGATGTCGCCGATGCGGAACAGGGTATCGCCGGCCGCGGCCTTCATGCCCTCGATGGCGGTCCGTTGCAGGACGATGCCGTCCCGGGGCGACGACCAGGTGATGGCCATCGGCACGTTCCGGGTCCGCTCCATCTCGTCGATCACCGCCTCGGAGACGTTCAGGTTCCGCAGGCGCCGCCTCGCGCCGTCGAAGCCCGGGTTGGCGATGAGCTGGGCCGCCGCCGCGTTGATCTCGGGCGAGTAGACGTGGACCAGCGCCTGGCCCTTGCGGACGCGGTCGCCGGTGGTGACGTTCTCGACATGGTCGACGTAGGCGTCCGACCGGGTCGCGATGACCGTCACCCGCCGCTCGTCGAGGGCGACCGTGCCGGGCACCCGGACGGGCTGCGCCACCACCCGGCGCTCGATGACCTCGGTCCGCACGCCGGTGCGCTGCACCTTGCCGGGCGAGACGGTGACGACGTTGCCGTCGCTGTCCTCACCCTCGTAGACGGGGATGTAGTCCATCCCCATCGAATCCTTCTTGGGCGTGGCCGAGGTGTCCGGCAGCCCCATCGGGTTGCGGTAGTAGCGGATGCGGCGGGCGCCCGCGGCGGGCTTCGCGTCCCCGGCCTTCCCCATGTCCTGGGCGGCCAAGTCATGCCCGGCCATCCCCTGGCCGGCCATGTCGGCAGGCATGGCCTCGCCGTCGTCCGAAGCGTCGAAGCGCACGTCCTCGCTGGCGTGGACCGCGCGGAACTCCCGGCCATCCGCGGTCGCCATCGGCGACAGCGAGTAGACCGGCTTCCCGTCCGGGTCCTGGTAGTAGACCACCGGTCCGGCCGCCTTCGTGGGGGCCGTAGCCTGCGCGGCCGGCATGGGGGCCGGAGACCACCGGGCGAGCTCCGTCCGGGCGCGCTCGGCGAGCGCCGGCACGGGGTTCTCCCCATGCCCCGCGACATAGCCGGCGCCCCCCGCCGCGAGTGCGGCGAGGGTCCCGGCGAACCAGGCCGCGCGGCTCACTTGACGGCCTTGAAGACCAGCTTGTCCTCGACCGTGCCGGTCTCGCCCTGGACCTTGGCCCCGAGCGACAGGCGCCAGCCGCCGGCCATCGTGAGCTTCGCCTTGAAGCGATAGACGCCCGGCTCGGTCGTGGGGAGCTGCTCGATCTTCGAGGTCATCTCGTCCATGCTGTCGGGCGCCATGTCGATGCGCTTGGCGAAGATCACGGCGTCGGGAACCGGCTTGCCGCTGCGCTTATCGAGAAGGCGCACCGACAGGACAGCCTCGCCGACCTTGGCCTCCTGCTGCAAGAGCTCGAAGCGGTAGTCCTTGATGTCGGCAAGCGCCGGGAACGCGGTCGCCGACAGGGCGGCACCGAGCAGCGCCGCCGAGACGGCGCGCGGAAAAGGCTTCTGGGTCACGGGTGTTGTCTCCTGAACGCGATGGCGGGCCGCGCGTGGACGCGCGGCGTCATGCCGGCGCTCACGCCGGCGGCATCGGGTTCAGGCTCGGGGAGGCTCGGTGGGCGGCCCTTGCGAGAGGCTGTCGAAGGACGCGATGACGGCCCAGGTGGGTCCCTCGAAGCGGGCGACGCGACCCGGAAGTCCGAGGGCGACCGGAAGTCCGGTGGCGACCTTAGCCAGGCAAAGCGCCATCAGGGGGCAGCCCTTCGAGCAGTCGGGCATGTCCGGCCGCTCCTTGGGGCAGCACGGCATCTCGTCCATGGCCATCCCGGCCATGCCGTCCATGGCCTCGTCGGACATCGCCATGGCGTGACCGTGAACGCCCGTCGGCGCGCGCATGCCTGCGGCAGCCGCGGATGCGGTCACCGGCGCAAGGGCGAGGCTGAGGACCGCCAGGAGCGGGAGCAGCCTGCGAAGGGCGAGCCAGAAGGTCACCGTCCGACGATGCCACATCACAGACCGGCAAGGAAGGGACGGGACTACCGGACGCGCCAAGGGGATACGACGAGCGCGAGTTTCGCGATGACGGGCACGGGACGGAAGACGTAGGTGTCGCGCGACGACCGGACGCCCCGCGCCCGGGGACCCGGAGCCATGCACCCGAGGCTACCGGACGCGCTCCATCGAGCGTCGGATCGTGACCGGGAGAGGACGGATCGTCCAGCACGGCACCATGCCCGGACCGGGACCAAGCGGGTATGCCTCCTGTCCGGTCCGCAGCTCAGGAGGACCCCGAGCAGCAGGATGCGGACCCGCCGTTCTCGCGGGCTTCCTGGATGGGCGGACAGGGGACCTCGCCGAAGGAGCAGAAGACGCAGCAGTCGCCCGCCTTCGGGCGCAGGAGCGTGCCGCAGCCGGTGCACTCGTAGAAGAACTGGCAGGCGTCGGTCGGCATCGTCTCCGTCGCTCGATGACCGCAGTGCGGGCAGGTCAGGGTGGACCGAAGCTGCATCGTCCGCCTCACCGCATCGCCTTGAGCACGACAGGCTCAAGGTATGGTTCCCACGCGAGCGCCAAACCGACCAGCACCGTCCCAAGTCCCAGAAGGCCAGGGGTACGCCATGACGGCCCCATGCGAGCACATGGTTCGGCCATGTCGCATGCCGTCGCCCGGTAACGGAAGAACAGCGCCCAACCCATGAGGAGGGCCAGGGCGGCCCCGCCAAGCAGGATCGGCCGGATGCTAGCCAACATGGCCAATCCTCCGAAAACCGCCCCTGTCGCGCCGAGACCGGCAAGCGCCACCGGGAGGGCGCAGCAGGACGAGGCCGCCAGGGCACCCAGCCCGGCGACCGTGCCCAGCCCGGCGAACCAGCTTCCCGAGGGAATCGGCAGGCCGTCCCGCGGACGTGAGGCGGGTCTTGCGGGAGGCGCCATGGATGGTGTGTCGATCATCATCGTGCCACCCTGCATCCCGTAGCCACTACGGGATCAAGCGAAAAATGGCGAAGGGTGCGCGAGGTCTCTCCATAGGGCAGATCGCGGCGGCGGCCGGGATCAACCTGGAGACCGTCCGCTACTACGAGCGCATCGGGCTCATGCCGCCGCCGGCTCGCACGGAGGGCGGTCACAGGGCCTACGATCCTGCCCATGTCCGGCGCCTGGCGTTCATCCGTCAGGCTCGCGCATTGGGCTTCGGGATCGAGGACATCCGGACCCTGCTGGCGTTGGCCGCGCCCGGGCACCGGTCCTGTGGCGAGGTCCGGGACGTCGCAGCCGCCCACCTTGCCGAGGTCCGCGCCAAGCTCGCCCGTCTCGCGCGGCTTGAGCGCATCCTGAGCGACACCGTGGAGCGGTGCAGCGGCGCCCCGACGCCGGCCTGCCCGGTTCTCGATATGCTCGATGCACCGATGTGAAAGCCGGCCCATCCGACACCCAGCAGTGGAACGGGACCGCCGGTCGTCCTTGTCTTGGTCCCAAGAGGCCGGAAGCGGGTGGCGATGCGGGGTCACGCAGCCGCTCGTCCGTGGAACGACCGTCGACCTAGGCGTCGACCGGCGAGGATGCCGGGGCGCCGAACCTTGGCATGAGGCGGACGTAGATGAGTTCGCTGAGGAGCTCGACCAGCGTCTGCGTGACGATGACGGCGGGCAGGAGTGGCACGGCACCCGGAACCGCAAACGCCAGCGGCAGGACCACCAGGGAGTTTCGCGTGGCGGCGCTGAAGGCCAGCGTGCGGACGGTGGGGGCATCCAGGCGGAACGCGCGCCCGACCGCCCAACCCAGCAGCGGAGCCGCCACGGCGAAGACGACGTAGACGGGGACCACCCGCGGGGCGTCGTCCAGGGCGGGCCCGAGCTGGGGCAGGACGGACGCGATCACCACGAACAGGACGAGGGCCGTTGCCGGCACCGGCAGAAGCCCGAGCCCGGCGGCGATCCGCTGGCCGGTGCGGCTGCGTGCGGCCCAGATCTGCACGGCCGCAGCAAGTCCGAGGGGAACCGCGATGAGCCAGACGAAGGCGTGCACGAACGGACCGACCTGGACGAACCTGGCGGCGTCCTCGCCGAGGAAGACGTTGAGGTAGACCGGCAGCAGCAGCATCTGCGCGATCAGCAGCGCCGGGGTGGAGGCCAGCAGCACCTTGGCGTCCGCGCGGCCGAGGTGGGCGAAGGTGACAACGTAGTCGATGCACGGCGTGAGCAGGACCATGAGCACGCCCAGCCGCAGCATCGGATTGGCGGGCAGGAACTGGATCAGGCAGGCCACCAGGATCGGCAGCGCGACGAAGTTCGTGGCGAGGAGCGCCGCCAGGAAACGGACCCGCGTAAAGGCTTTCCCCAACTCGGGCAGGGGTACCTGGAGGAAGGTGACGAACAGCATCAACGCCAGGGCCGGGTTGATCCCGACGTCCAGGGCCGTGGTTCCGGGGACCAACAGCGCAACGACGACGGCCAGGCCGATGGCGGCGAAGTAGATCGGGATCTGGCGGCCTTCGAGGATGTCGCGCAAGGTGGTCATGCTTCCTCGCAGGCGATCCTGGGGGCTTGCTCGACCCGCTGGGGCCGTCCGGTGCATTTGGCGAACAGGTCGATGGCGCGGTCGCAGACCTCGCAGTGACCCTCGCAGCAATCGCGCATGAGGAAGGCGACGAGGTCGGACAGGGCCGGGAAGATCGCGCTGTAGATGATCGAGCGACCTTCGCGGCGGCTCTCGACGAGGCCGGCGTTCTCCAGGTGGTTGAGGTGGAACGAGATGCGCGGCGCCGAGGCACCTGCGATGGCCTCGGTGATGGCACCGGCGGCCATGCCCTTCGCCCCGGCGGTCACCAGCATGCGGATGATGCGTAGGCGGGTTTCCTGCGCGATGGCCGCGAAGCCGTCGAGCGCTTGCTTTTCCTGCACGACACTTAAACCGTTATGGAATCGTTTAAGCGTCAGTAGGCTCACGACGGGTCGGAGGCAAGGACCGGATCTGGACCGGATCACGGCGGACGTCCCAGGCAGCCTCCGCTTTCCTAGCTTCGCGGCCGGACACGCCAGAGCGATAGGGCAAGCGCAACGTTCGCCACGGCGAGCACGCTGAGCAGTGCATAGGTCGCGTCCGCGCCCGCGTGGGTCAGGACCAAGGCTCCGACGGAGGGTGCAAGCGCTTGGGCCACCAGCCCCGGGCGGGCGAGGCGGCCGACGAGCGCGGCGTAGCGTTCGGGACCGAACAGGGCCAGGGGCACCGTACCCCGTGCAATCGAGTAGATCCCGTTGCCGGCCCCGTAGAGGACCAGCGCCAGCCCGACCAAGGGTAGGCCGGCCGTCAGCATCGCGATCCCGAGGACCACCAGGACCATGGCGGCGGTCAGGGTCCAGAGGGGATGGTGCCGACCCTTGCCGGCCATCTCGACGATGCGCGCACCCACCTGTGCCGGTCCGATCAGGGCACCATAGGCGACGGCCGAGGTGAGAGCCACGCCACGGGCCTGGAGCAGGGTGATGAGGTGCACCGAGACCATGGCCATCACCGTGCCGCCGAGGGTCAGCACCCCTGCCATGAGGAGGAAGGCACGACGCTCCCGGCCATCGAGCCGGACGCCGGGGATCGCGCCTTCGGATCGCGTGACCGGATGCGCGGGGGGCCGGGGGATCGCGAGCAGGACGAGCGGCAGCGTGACCGAGAGGTGCAGCCCGGCATAGGCGAGGCAGGTCCCGCGCCAGCCGACCCGCTCGATCAGGAAGGCCGAGAGCGGCCAGCACACCGTGCTGGCGAAGCCGCCCCACAGGGTCAGGGTCGTGATGGCGGGCCTTGCCTCGGCGCCGTAGAGGCGCCCGAGCGTGGCGAAGGCGGGGTCGTACAGGCCGGTGCCCATGCCGAGGCCGACGAGGAGCCAGGCCGCGAGGTAAGCCGTGAGGTTCGGGGCAAGGGCAAGGCCCATGAGGCCCAGCGCCAGCGCGATGGCGGCGAAGGCCAGCACCGGCCGCCCGCCATGCTCCCCGATGAAGGCTCCCACCCGCGGCGAGACGAGGCCTGCGACGAGGAGGCCAAGGGACAGCCCTCCGATAACCCAGCCGAGGGGCCATCCCGTATCCTTCGACATCGGCGCGGCCAGCACCGACAGGAGGTAGAACGAGGAGCCCCAGGTCAGGATCTGGATCACGCCCAGGGCCGAGATCACGGGCCATCGGCGCGCCGGGGCCATCGGATCGCTACCGGGCCCCGAGAACGGGTAGCCAGACCGCCAAGGCCGCCAGGGTGACCAAGAGGACCGGTGGCGTGATGACCAGGCCCACCCGCATGTACTGGCCCCAGGTGATACGCTGGCCCTTGGTGTCGAGGACGTGGAGCCAGAGCAGGGTCGCCAGGCTGCCGATGGGCGTGAACTTCGGGCCGAGGTCGCAACCGATGACGTTGGCGTACACCATCAGCTCGCGCATCAGGGGCGACAGGTCCGGGGCCTGCTGGATGGAGAGCGCGCCGACGAGCACGCTCGGCATGTTGTTCATCACCGACGACAGGATCGCGGCGGCGACCCCCGTGCCGAGGGTGGCGACGAACGGACCGAAGCCCGAGAGCCGCACGAGGCCTTGCGCCAGGTAATCGGTCAGGCCGGCGTTCTTCAGGCCGTAGACTACGAGGTACATGCCGAGGCTGAACAGGACGATCTGCCAGGGGGCACCCGCGAGCACCTTGCGGATCGGGATGACGCGGCTTCGGTTCGCCAGCGCCAGCAGGACCAGTGCGCCGGCGCAGGTGACCACCGAGACCGGCACGCCGAACGGGGCCGTCATGAAGTAGGCCACCAGCAGCAGGGCGAGGAGCGGGAAGGCCGCCTTGAAGACAAGCGGATCCTTGATCGCGTGGCGCGGCGGTTCGAGCTCGGTCACCGGGTACGTGGTTGGCAGGTCGCTCCGGTAGAACAACCACAGCACCACCAGGGTCGCGGCCAGCGAGACGAGGTTCACCGGGACCATCACGGCGGCGTAGCGGCTGAAGGTGATGTCGAAGAAGTTCGCCGAGACGATGTTGACGAGGTTGGAGATCACCAGCGGCAGGCTGGTCGAATCCGCCACGAACCCGCAGGCGACGATGAAGGCCAGGGCCGCCGCCGGCTTGAAGTCGAGGCGCAGCAGGATGGCGAGCACGATGGGGGTGAGCAGCAGGGCCGCCCCGTCGTTGGCGAACACCGCCGCGATGGCGGCACCGAGGAGGATCACCAGCGGGAACAGCAGGTGCCCCCGGCCGCCGCCCCACCGGGCGATGTGGAGCGCCGCCCAGTGGAAGAAGCCGGCCTCGTCGAGCAGGAGCGAGATGATGATGAGGGCCACGAAGGTGAAGGTGGCGTCCCAGACGATGTGCCAGACCACCGGGATGTCCCCGGGATGGATGACCCCGGTGCCCAGTGCCACGGCGGCCCCGATCAGGGCGCTCCACCCGATGCCGAAATCCCGCGGCTGCCAGATGACGAAGACGAGGGTGACCACGAAGATGGCGAGCGCGAGCATCGGGACTGTTTCTTGTTCTTGGGGGTGTGGGTGGGGTCAGGCGGTAGCGACGCGGCGCCCGTGCTCGTCGACGACGCGCTCGCCATCCTCCTTGACGAACTCGCCCTGTTGGGCGGGAAGGAGGTCGAGGACCGCCTCGGAGGGCCTGCATAGGGCAACACCCAGTGGGGTGACGACCAAGGGGCGGTTCAGCAGGATCGGATGCTCGCCGATGGCATCCAGAAGCTGATCGTCCGTCAGGCTCGGGTCCGAGAGGCCGAGCTCGCCGAAGGGCGTTCCCTTCTCACGGAGCAGATCACGGACCTTCACGCCCGCCCGCTCGGCAAGCTGGCGCACCAGGGTCCGGTTTGGGGGCGTCTTCAGGTACTCGACCACGTGCGGCTCGATGCCGGCGTTGCGGATGAGGGCTAGGGTATTGCGGGACGTGCCGCAATCCGGGTTGTGGTAGATCACGACGTCCATCAGGTGGTCTCCGTGCAACAGGCGGCAAGGGCAGCGACAGCCGGGGCGCAGACCTCAGGGCGTCCCTGGCAGCAGTCGCGCATCAGGAACTGGATGAGCTCGGACAGGTCCGGGTAGGCGGCGCTGTAGATGATCGAGCGCCCCTCGCGCCGGGACGTGACCAGCCCGGAATGCGAGAGCTCCTTCAGGTGGAACGACAGGTTAGTGCCCGACACGCCGACCGCCTCGGCGAGCGTCCCGGCCGCCGTGCCGTCAGGGCCGGCGGTGACGAGCTGGCGCACGATACGCAGGCGATGCTCCTGGCCGAGGGCCGCGAAGGCCGCCACGGCTTGCCGTTCGTCCATCATGATGTCAATATCTCAACCATCGTTGAAACGTAGAGGAATGAAACGTCTTGGACAAGCCCCTGCAGCCCTTCGCCGATGGAATGCCGAACCTAAGCGAGGGGCATTTCGTGGTCCCGACGACCGACGCCCTGCACGTGAAGACACCGTTCACCCACGCCCCGCGCTTCCTGATCCTGTACGGATCGCTCCGTGAGCGCTCGTTCAGCCGCCTCCTCGCCTACGAGGCCGCGCGCCTGTTGGAGGCGATGGGCGGCGAGGTGCGGATCTACGACGCGCACGGCCTGCCGCTGCCCGACGACGCCACTGCCGATCACCCGAAGGTCCGGGAACTCCGAAACCTCTCGATCTGGTCGGAGGGCCACGTCTGGGTCAGCCCCGAGCGACACGGCGCCATGACCGGGGTCATCAAGAGCCAGATCGACTGGCTGCCGCTCTCGGAGGGTTCGGTGCGCCCGACGCAGGGGCGGACGCTCGCCGTGATGCAGGTCTCCGGCGGCTCGCAGTCGTTCAACGCGGTCAACAGCCTCCGCGTGCTCGGTCGCTGGATGCGGATGATCACCATCCCGAACCAGTCCTCGGTCCCGATGGCGTACAAGGAGTTCGACGAGGCCGGCCGGATGAAGCCGGGTCCGCTCTACGACCGGGTGGTCGATGTCTGCGAGGAGCTGATGAAGTTCACGCTCCTCACCCGCGAGCGATCCGACTACCTCGTCGACCGGTATTCGGAACGCAAGGAGCGCGAGCCCGAAAGGCTCAAGGCCGTCGCCGTCGACATCGGGTTCGTGAAGCGACCCTCCTGATCTGCACGTCCACGCCGACCTCTTCTACGCCATCGCCTCGCCCGGTAGGATAGCGATCCCTATTTCAAGGGCTCCACGACCGTAAGCACAAGAGTCTGAGCGCTGGGGCATGTCGGCCGCCACGATGGCGACCACGGGGGCCGTCTCGTCGGGGCGCCGACGATCGCGACGTGGACGGATCCTTCGCCAACGTCGACGGCGGTCAGCTTCACTAGGCTCAGCTGGAGCTTCCGCATGCCGCCTCGGTCAGCGAGGGGGACCGGACGGAGTGGAGCGTCCCCGAGACGTAGACGAGGTCGCCGACGTCCGTGCCCGGCGCGTCGGCCTCGGCGATGGAGGCGATCGGCTCCGCAGTCAGGAGCAGAAATTTCGCTAGGCATCACGTCCTCCTTGGCCTTGCGCCGAACGAACCCCGCCCAGGTCCGGACGGTCCCGTGCGTCGCTGTCTCCAGCACCGCCACTTCGGAGAGGGTCGACGCGGTCAGGGGGCGAGCGAGGATGGCCAGGAGTGGGATGGTCACGACGCCGCCTTCAAGACGATCGCGTCGACGTCGGCGAAGGCGCCGTCGACCTCCGCGGTGGTGATGGCGCCGGCGCCGATGCCGGCAGCGACCTGGTTGTAGACCGCCAGACAGACGCCAATATGCCTCCGGATCTGCAGGCTCAGCACCTTCAAGCGGTCGTTCGTGAGGGGCCGATCTACCCCGTCGGCGAACGTCCACGGGTCGCTGTCCTTCCGGGCGTCGAGCAGCGTCGCGGTGACCTCGCTTAGCGTGCGCGTCAGGGCCCGCTCGTTGACGGCGACCGCCCAGCCGTCCCACGTTGTGCCGCCCGCCTCGGCCGCTAGGTGCGCCTCGTATGCGTAGGCCAGGACAGCGGCCGCGTCGGGCGGAGCCGGAGCGTTCGGATCGAGCCAGGAGCCATCGGCCTGTTGGGCCTACCTGAGCCACAGCCAGGCGCCGACCGCGTCGCAGATGACGTCGAGGGAGAGACTAACCATGTAAGATAGCGTGGACCGGGGGCGTTAAGGGGGTGAACGTCACGTGGGGCCCTGAAACATAACACCCCCCGACCCCGGGGGCCGGAGGGTGCGCTCAGGATGTGGTGCATCGCGAGGACGACGGATACGTCGACAGTCTAGAATATACCCCACCGAACAGCATCGGACAAGCAAAAGAGGGCGAATAACGACGGTCTAGCAAGGGGTAAGCGGCGGTTCTAGACTTGGAACGACGGCGGTCCAGTAGGGGGTAGAGCCATTCCTACGACCCCCCCCGAGCGTCGACGGCCAGCCACATCCAGGGAGGGCGGCGCAGAGCGTCACGGTAGTGAGCTACACCGGGGAACGGGGCAGGCGGCAGCGACGGGGAAGGTAGCAGGGGGACGACGGCGGGATGACGACCTGCGGGGAACCAGGAGGCCCGGGCCCAAGGGTACAACGGGGGCCCAGGGGCCCATATGTGGAACCAATTACCCGATTATCGTTGAGGGAGAACGGGTTACAGCGCCGAGAACGCCCGTCAGGATTTCGTCCATCTTGGCCTCCATCCACGGGCCCTTGGAGGCCGGTACGATGAAGCTATCGTGGACGGGCAGGCAGGGGATGGACGCCTTCTCGCAGGCCTTGAGGACATCCACCGCCATGGCGCTGTCTACGGCCATGCAGCGGATCCCACGGTCTGCAGCGATGTCTGCGGCGATGGGGGTGTTCCGCGCCACGACGGCCTTGAGCAGGCCGCGGGTGTAGTCCCAGCCGTGCTCCCAGTCGTCCTTGTCCATAATGGCCGCCGCTGCCGCGTTCATGGTCTTCGCGTTCAAGGCGACGTTGAGGGCGAGCTTGCCCTCGTCACGGGGGAATGTCCCCGTGACGTAGGGATCGTGGCGCAAGACGTGACCACGGGCTGCGTAGAGGATCCGCGGATGGAGGGTGGCGAAGTCCGGCTCGAAGGCCGCCTCGCCGTTGATGAGGAGCTCCCGGCGGCGTCCCTTGGGGAGGTTCTGCCACCATCCGTAGAGCCGGCCATGGCGGTCCCAACGGCCACGGCCGAACACGCGGTAAACCTCGGGGCTCGGGGTCGGGACGACGCTGGCCCACGTCCCCTTCTCCTTGCGGTCGTTGCGGGCTCGGACAACGCGCGTGGCGTGCTCCCACCCGTTGCCCGTCGGCATCGTGACCGAGACCTTGCCGAGGTAGGCATTGATGCGGTCGAGCTCGGCCTCCAGGCGTCGCGTCTGACGTGTCGGGTCGTAGCCGATGACGTCGCCGGCCTCGTCCTTGAGGATGAGGCGGCAGCGACGCGTCTCGTACTCGAAGGGCGCGTCGCGGAAGGCGTGGACGAGGTCGGGGGTCGCACGCAGGCGGCTCTGCATCCCGGTGGAGAGGTGGTCGCCAGGGCGGGCCCGGACCTCCTCGATCAGCCCGAGCTCGACGAGTTCAGCCACGGCGGCGAGCACGCGGTCGTAGGTGTAGGGCAGGCCCATGTACCGCGATTGACCGGCGTAGAACGCCTTGCGGCGCGAGTAGCTGACCCAGCGATCCTCGCCGGGCGCCATGTCGGCCGCGATGCACGCGGCCGCGAGGACGCTGCGCCTGGCGACGTCCTGCCTGCGATCGGGGATGTCGGGGATGCCGGCGGCCGAGAGGATGTTCTCCGGGATGCGCCAGTGGAAATCGAGGGCGCGGTCGCGCGCCTGTGCCGTGTTGAGCATGTCGTATCCATCGACACGTCAGGCACCACACCGCCGTGTCGGGACCGATGATCCGCTCGACATTAGCCTTAGTCTATGGGTATGTGCTTTGGAGATCCGCTGATATACTTCGCGAGACCAGTAGTTCAACCGCCCCGACGGGGTGCATGATCTCACGGGGGTAAAGCATCGATTTCAGCCTCGCCCACGGCCTAACTTCGAGGCACCGGAGGATTCAGCCAACGAGCCCCGTGGACGGCTCCACGGGGCTCTAATGCGGTCGAAAATTTATTTGTGCTCGCATGCGGCCGTCGCCTGATGCCGTGAGGACATATCGAATCCGCGAACAGCTTGGTGAGCTGGTGGCTCGAACTCCTAACCCGATCGGGGTCTACCCGACGACCTCGCGGCGGCCCTGGAGCGGGCCCTGTCGGCCGTGAAGCACATCGACGCCGGTAGGATCGGAGCCGAGGCGTGATGCCCAGTGACCAGGCGTTCCTACTCACCTTCGCAGGCCTGCTGCGAGTCGGCATCCTCGCCGACCCTGTCCCGACCTACCGGGCATGCCGATCGGCTTGCGCCGCCCTTGGGGACGCATTCGTGCCCGTTGACTACACCTGACCGATTCGCGCGGTCCGCTTAGTCCACGAGGAGGATTGGGAGAGTCGGCTGAGGGTCACCCCAACCGCGGCCGCCGTGCGGGCAACGCTGGCGAGCGAGGGCGTGGAGAGCGTCCTGGCACGGTGGGGCGGGCGCTACCGAGGCAAACTCATCGCGGCAGCGAACCGCGCCGCGCGCAGGTCACCGCCCGCCAGACATCCCCTTACGTGGCCGGGATCGGGGGCACGTCCGGAGGCGTCGCCTGCGTGTAGGTGACGGTCTGCACCGTGTAGTCGGGCGTGCCTGAGAAGCTGATGCCCAAGCCGGCGTAAAACCCCATCACGGAGTGGAGCGCGCTCAGGGACGACTTCCTCATCTCGACGGCGACCATGGTCCTCTGGGACAGGCCGACGCGTCGGGAAATTTCGTCCTGCGTCAGGCCGACGAGGGTCCGCGCGGCGCGCAGCTGCATTGGGGAGGGATACACGACGAGGCACTCCGAGCCGGATTCGATGGAAGGCCATTATCACCAAAGCGCCCGAAACGTGCAATGACGGCACATCGACTCGCGTTCTCAGAAGAAGGTGATATCCTCCGATTCGTGCCGACATCGCCGGATCCACTGGCGAAAAAAAATGGCCCCGGAGGCGCGCGAACGCCGCCGAGGCCTGGTCAGCCACAGGAGCATCCCCGTGACCGAACCGTGCACCCACCTTACCACCACGACCGCCCCGAACGGTAGCCTCGCCGCGTCCCTCGCCCAGGGAATTTCGCAGTACGCCGAGCGCTTCGAGGAGGCCTCGGTCCTTGAGATCGCGGCGGCCATGAGCGTCGAGGATCCCCACGCGGCGCGGTCGTTCCTCCTGGAGCGCACTGCCGAGCCGGCGTTCCCGATGCTGCGCAGGAGCGTCCTCGGTACGATCGAGCTCCGGATCGAGGCCGCCAAAGCCGCTGCGCGTGACCGCCTCCTCCTGGTGACCGGCGACGACGCGCCGGGCGGGAAGAGCGACAAGGCGCGCGAGGCGATCTTCCGCCGGGACCCGGGCGCATTTCTGCCAGGCGCCGAGGTCAGCAAAGTCCGCCCGTTCGCCCGGGCCTTCTGGCACGTCCTGATCGACGGGAAGGACGTGCCCTGCGTCTACGTCTGCCGGGCCGCCGTCGTGAGCGACCTGCACGACATGGTCGAATGCCTGGCCGAGAACAGACAGTACGAGCGGGGCATCGTCATCGGTGCGCCCGAGACCGCGCGGGACATCGCCGGCCTACTGCCCCCGAACATCGCCTTCGTGGCCGTACCCCTCGCCACCGACGGGAGGCGCGCGTGAACGCCATCGTCCGCATCCCGGCCGCGCCGGCGATCTCGATCTTCCGCTTCGACAACCACGACATCCGCGTCGTGGAGATCGACGGGCTGCCCTGGTTCGTCGGCGCCGACGTCTGCAAGGCCGCCCGCCTCTCGAACCCGTCCGTCTCGCTCAAGGCGCTCGACGAGGACGAGAGGGCTAAGATCTTCTTAGGGCATCCCCAGGGCGAGGTCCTGGTCATCACCGAGGGCGGTCTCTACACCCTGCTGATGCGCAGCCAGCGTGCCCTCGTGAAGGGCGCGACGGCATGGCGGTTCCGTCGGTGGGCGATGAACGAGGTCCTCCCCGAGATCCGGCGGACCGATTCCTACGCCGTGGCACCCGCCCCGACGCCGGTCGCGATCCCCGAGGACCTCGACGATAACAGGGTGCTGAGGAGGATGCTCCTGGCCCGGATGGATCGGGAGGACGCCCTCGTCGAGCGCCTCGTCATCACAGACCAGGAGCTCATCGACACCTCTCGCCAGCTCACCGCCTCGCAGCGGCAGGTACAGCGGGCCCGGCCGGCGGTGGAGTGCGTCGAGCGGTTCGCCGAGAGCGAGGGGCTCTACAGCCTCCAGGCCGGTGGCAAGGCCCTCGGGCAAAAGCCGAACAAGTTCATCGCTTGGCTGAAGGAGCGCGGCGACCTGTTGGATCTGAACAGGTCGAACCTCCCCCGGCAGGACCTCATCGACCGTGCCCCGTTCCGCGTCCGGATCGAGGAGTACGGCGGCAAGCCCCGTGCGACGCCGAAGATGACGTCGAAGGGCATCCTCCACTACGGACGCGAGCTCTGCGTCTCCGTCGACTGGCGGGCCGCACGGGAGCCCGACCTGTTCGACTGACACCACTCAGACTCTGAGTGGTGACGAGGGGCCCGGGTGACCGGGCCCCTTTTTCGTGCCTGAAATCTTGTGCAGCGAAATGGGAGCGAAGGCCGGTTCGCTATCATTGGCAACCCGGCCCGGGCACGCCTGCGCACGGTTTCGGCACGCTCTCAGCATATTTTCGCGCGTTTCAGTCCGCGCGATCGGCGTTACACCGAGAGCGGAATCCGGCCTCGCTCGTGGGGCGCGCTGCAGCACCCCCGATCCAGGCGCTCGGCGGCCTACGGGCACGGCTCCCCTTCGAGCCGCCGCCGGTACCGGACGCCGTCGTGCAGTAGGACGCTGCTGGGCAGGAGGACGAGCTCCGCGTCGTAGGGGACGACGCTGCCCCCGTTGCCGTAGCACTGGCGGGACGTCACCCGGCCGCCGGCTATCCGGGCGCCGTGGCACTCCATCAGGTCGATGCCGACGACCCCGGCCTCGGGACCGACGACGATCGCGGGGACGTCGGCCCCCTCGGGGCAGTAGAGGCCCGGGGCGGGCTGGAAGGCATCCGCCTCGACGGGGCCGGCGAGCAGGGCGAAGATGGCGAGCGCACGCACGGTCAGATCTCCACGATGAGGGCGGGGTCGAACGCCGGGTTTTCGCCATGCCGGCCGCGTGGGTTCGCCAGCACGCGCGTCCCGCCGACGACGTAGTCAGCGGACCGATGGATGTGGCCGTGGATCCACAGGGCGGGTGCGTCCGGACCTTCGAGGACGCGCGTAAGGTCGGTCGCGTACGCCGCGTCGATCGCCTGCAGGGGGCCCTGCCTCCCGAGCGACGCGGGGTGGGGGGCGTGATGCGTGACGACGACCGTCGGGCCGTCCCACGTCTCCGCAAGCGCGCGCTCGATCCGCCCAAGCTGGGCGACGTGCTCGGCGGCGGCGGCGCTCGGCCTGAAGGCGTTCGTCTCGCCCGAGGCCGTACGGACCTTGACCTTCCGATGGTCTCGCATCCCCCCGTTGCGGTCACCACAGGAGGCCATCGTCGGAGCCCGCCATGCCTCGCCAAGCAAGGCGTAGTCCGTCCAGACCGTGGCGCCGATGATCCGTACGCCCTCGATGGCCAGGACCTCCCCGACGGCGAGCAGGTGGATGCCCGCGGCCGCAGCGGCCTCGCGCCCGCGTTCGAGCTCGCTCTGCCAGCGGCTCCCGTAAAAATCATGATTCCCGGGCACGTAGACGACATGCCGGACGTACGGCGCGACGCACGCCGCGAGCCAGGGCAGGCTGCGCTTCGTCAAGCCATCGGCGACGTCGCCGGCCACGATCGCCACGTCGCACACCGGCACGGCCGGGGCCTCCCAGCAGTCGGCATCGTCGTGCACGTCAGAGAAAATCCATGCCCTTGTCATCCCAACCTCCCTCAATCCACGCGGACCCGTCCGCCTCGAACCACGCCATCGACGCCCGGGTAACCAGGAGGCCGTTCGTCCTAAATCCGGGACACCAGAGGCCGTACCGGAGCCTCACCGCCGAGGGCGGCCGCGCCCCCTCGGCCACCGTGCCCGTGGCCCATGCGTGGACGTCCCGGGCCCCCGTCCGCAGGCACCGCTGGCGCCCCGCCTCCGACGCTCGGAGGACGACGTCGGCAAGCACGATCGCCGGCACGTGGCCGACGACCCTGCCCCGCTCGCGCACGCTCCAGGCGCGGCGGGTCAGGTTCCGGTAGACGTCATGCCTTGCCATTGGCGTGGAGATCGCAGCACGTCTTCGCCCACCCGCCCTTGCGGATACGGCCGGGGGCCCCGCAGGTCTCACAGACATAGGCCGACAGGTGCTCCACGCAGTCAACTATAGTCGAGACTTCATTGCGCGTTGCCTTCCTAGTCTTGCCTTCGATTGAGTAATGCCAGCGGGCCTGCGCGAACTTCTCCTTCGTTTGTTCGGTCCGGAATCCCGTCGCCCCAGCCTCGGAGACCAGGCTCGCGCCCGCCTCCCACAGCCAGCGCCAGCCGCCGCCCGAGTACGGCCCCCCGGGTTCGAACGTTGTCGGGTAGCGCCCGCGCAGCGTGGCGTCCCAATCGTCCGGGACGACCGCGCGGCCGGTCTGCCAGCGCAGGGCGAGGACGCGCGCCAGGACGCGGAGGACGTCCTGCGCGGGGGGCGGCGGGACGAAGCGGCCGTCGTCCTGACGGGGCAGCGGGGAGCCACCCGTCCACGTGACGAGGGGACCGTGGGCGCTCGGGCTGACGCCCGTGGGGACGACGTCGACGTGGCCTACGTGCCGGCACACGGCGTCGTCAGCGATCGTGCGGAATTCGTCGATGAGCATGGGGGTCTCCTGGGGGCTGAGGGGTGAGCAGAGGGGGGACCGCGCGCCGATTTCACGCGCGGACCTCGCGGGGTTCACGGCGGTCGTCCGGGTTCGCAGGCAGCGCGTCGGCGAGGGCGAGCAGGCCCTGGCAGAGGTAGCGGGCCTCCGATGGCGGGAAGGCCCCGCGGGCGTAGGCACAGCTCGCCAGGTGGAGGACGGACAGGCCGGTGACGGCGAGCTCGTCGCGTAGTTCGTCCTGCTCGTGGCGGGCTCGCATTTGGGTGATCGCCGCCTCCAGGACGATGATCGAGGCGCGGCTCGGGTGTGCGTCGGTCATGGGATCTCTCCTTCAGGGGGTGGGGTGTCAGTGGCGACGGGCGAGGGTCTCGCGGCCGTCGAGAAGCGTCGTCACGGCGCGGCGGAGCGGGCGGAGCGAGCCCCCCTTCCACACGCGGCCAAGGAGGTGGAGCTCGTCGCCGTCGAGATCGGGGAGCCAGCCGGAGTCGAGGCCTCGCTCGTCGCGGATTTCGCTGACGAGGTTGGCCGCCGCGACCGGCAGGTCCTCGGCCCTGGGAAGGCCGACGTGCACGACGCGGAAGCGGTCCAGGAGGGGGCCGGGGACGCCTCCCGTCCCGTTGGCCGTCGCCAGGAACTGGGTGCCGCTCAGATCGGCGTTCGTTTCCAGATAGACCTCGTGGAAGGCGCGGCTCCCTGCCGGCTCCAGCAGGGCGATCAGGGAGTCCGTGAGGCGCCCGTTCTCCGACCTCGTGCCCGCCTTCTCGATCTCGTCGATGATGATGACGGGGTTGGCGACGCGGAGCCGCTGGATCGTCTGCAACGGGACGCTTGCGCGCCCCGTGCTCCACTGGCGCGACGTCCCGCCGAACGCAGCGTCGGCGACGCCGGCGGCGTTGTAGAGGACGCACGGGATCCCGGCCGCCTGGCAGAACGCCTGCAGGTAGCTCGTCTTCCCGCTGCCGGGCGGGCTCACCGCGAGAGTGTTCCGCAGCCGGGCTACACCTCCGTTGGCGAGGTCCCGCAGCAGCAGCGCGGTGAGATCCCTGAACCACGGGAACCGCGCATCGAGCAGCTTGCCGACGGCCACGACGTCGACGCCGTGGACGAGCGGGAGGGCCTCGCCGGCGAGCGCGTTGAACTCCGCGCGCGGCGTCGATCCCCGCGTCGACCGGGACGACCCCGAGGTCTCTGACCCGGGCAGGTGGTCCAATGCCCCCTTGGCCAGGACGACGAGCGTCGGGGCGGGGCGCGCCGCCCGGTCCCGCCACCCGCCGTCGCCGAGGGGCCAGTCCAGCTGAGCCAGCGCCGCCAGGTCGTCGGCCTGCTCGTCGACCCACGCCCTCGCGCTGCCGCCGGCGCCGCCGGCGCCGCCGCGCAGCAGATCTTCCTCGACCCCGATCTGCCTGTGCGCAGCCGCGACGATCGCGGCCGTCTCGCCGAGCTTGAGCGCCAGCCCATCGTAGGGAGCGAGCAGCGACGCTTGCTGATCGGAGACGTACTCGGACTCCTGCAGGTCCACCGTCGCGTCGGTGGAGTACCGGATACCGTTCCGCAGGGCGAGCCAGGCAGCCGCATGGTTGCCGTTCGCCAACGAGGCGTGGAACAGGCGCAGGCAGATGCTGGCGCAGTAGGCCGCGGCCTTGGCGTTCCCCAGGGCCGCCTGGGCGAACAAGAGGTCGTCCGCCAGATGCGCCGCGGCGTCCTGCCCAGCGTCCGAAACGCCATCGGCGTTGGCGTGCTCGCGGAGCGCGTCGTCTGCCTTCTGCAGGGACGCGATCGTCACGTCCCGCCGCGTCCGCCCGAGGGTCCTGACGAGCGCCGCCGGGAGCTGAGGCTCCTCGGCTAGGAACGCGGCGATCGCCAGGCCCGCGTCGCGGCGGGCGTCGTACCCGACGAACTCGGCGCCGTAGCCCTTCTTTCGCGGTCCGAGGGAAGCCTCGGGCTGACGGGGCCCCGTCAGCGCGGTGGAGTCGAGGAGCGTGGCACGGGCGGCCTGGACGGCAGCGGCGCGCGCCCGGGAGGCGTCGTCGGTCATGGGAGGTCTCGCTGGAAAGGAGTGCACGCGGGGCGCGCCGAGCAGGGCTCAGGCGGCGGGGCGGTGCATCCGTTTCGAGCGAGGGAAGGTCATGGCGAGAACTCCGGTGTGACCCCTATGTGCACCAGGCCGGTCCAATGTGCAAGGGATGTGCATTCGTTGCGGACTGGGTCGCGTTCCTAGGGTTAACCAAGCCCTAGCGCGGCCTTCAGGGCCGGGCTGCGGTCGGCCTCCTCGTCCTGCGCCAGGAGGTCGTCCAGCGACGGCCGGCCCTGGTTGTACGTCGACAGCCGCAGGTCGAGCCCGAGGGCGTGCAGGCACCTCATCACCCGGTGCATGCTCGGCTCGTAGCTGTCTCCCCGTTCGAAGGCCGAGAGCCACGACACGCTCACGTCCGCCTTCGCGGCGAGCTGGCGCTGCGAGAGCCGGCGGTGGCGGCGGGCGAGGGCAAGCTCCTCGCCGAGGTTGAAGATGCTCATGACCCGGAGCCTACCGCATCAGCATGCAAGGCACCTACCCGCGACTCAGTCGGCTGCGCGATTTTTTGGACACCGTCCAGTGGAAATCGGCGATCCATGGCAGACTCTCATCTGCACGGATTCGATGGGGGAAATGGAATGGCGCACCAGGCACAGGCTACCGAGGAACTGAGGGTCCGCCTCCAGCGGCGGTTCCCCAACGAGCCCCGGTGGGCCC